>CAOKET010000008.1 GCA_948467605.1 uncultured Mycoplasmatota bacterium
AATATATGACATATGAGATGGATCAGAAAATAATACACAATACAGAGTTATATGATGCGAAAAAGGAGGAATTAGAACAGGGAGAAAAAAATAAAAGCATTGAAATAGCAAGAATTATGTTAAGTAAAGGTTTAACTATTGATGTTATATCAGAATGTACAGATCTTACAAAAGAGGAAATAGAATCTTTAAAATAATATTATAAAGTATAAAAAGTTACAAAAAAATTGTAATTTTTTTATATGAAATTTTATTTGAAAACAGAAAATTATTATGTTATAATATCAAGAAAAAAGAGGAGATATAGTATGCCAATATATTATTCCAACAAGAACCAAAAAAATTAATAAGACGCCCATAATAAAAAGTTATATACTTTATTATTGTAAATAATAATTTTATTTGTTATAATTTTTATATAGATAAAAGGAGAAATTAATAATGGAAGAAACTATTTTAATGACAGAAGAAAAAATGCAATCAAGTATTGAAAATATGGAAAAAAGATTTACTAATGTAAGAGCAGGTCGTGCTAATCCTAGTATGTTAGATGGTATAGTAGTACCTTATTATGGTGTTGATACACCACTTAAAGGCCTTGCAAATATATCTGTACCAGAAGCAAGAATGCTAGTAATTAAACCATTTGATAGATCTTGTATAAGTGCAATAGAAAAAGCAATATTTGATGCTAATATAGGACTTACACCAAATAATAATGGTGAGACAATTATACTAAATATACCTGCTTTAACAGAAGATAGAAGAAAAGAATTTGTAAAACAAGTAAAATCAATAAGTGAAGAGGCAAAAATTGCTATTAGAAATATTAGACAAGATTCTAACAAACAAATAGAAAGGTTAGAACTTGCAGAAGATATAGAAAAACAAGGGTTAAATGAAATACAAGAATTAGTAACTAAATATAATAAAAAAATAGATGATTTATTAAAGATAAAAGAAGATGAATTAATGAGTATATAGAGTTAAGAAGTAATTCTTAACTTTTTTTGGAGGATATAATGAATAATTTGAAAATAGTATTTATGGGAACTCCAGATTTCAGTGTTCCAGTATTAGAAGCATTAATTAAAAATTATACTGTTATAGGTGTAGTTACTCAACCAGATAAAGAAGTTGGAAGAAAAAAAGAAATAAAATATTCGCCAATAAAAGAAGTTGCTATAAAAGAAAATATAAAAGTATTACAACCTATAAAGGTAAGAACAGAATATAAGGAAATATTAGACTTAAAACCAGATATGATTATAACATGTGCTTATGGACAAATAATCCCAAAAGAAATATTAGAATACCCTAAATATGGTTGTATAAATGTTCATGCATCATTACTTCCTAAAAATAGAGGAGGGGCACCTATACATCGTACCATTATAAATGGCGAAGAAAAAACAGGTATAACTATTATGTATATGGCAGAAGGTATGGATAATGGTGATATAATAACACAAGAAGAAATTAAAATAGATATTTTAGATAATGTAGGTACATTACACGATAAATTATCTATCTTAGGCGCTAAACTTATCATAGATACTATCCCAGATATAGTATCAGGAAAAGAAATAAGAATAAAACAAAATGAAGACGAAGTAACATTCGCATACACAATAAAAAAAGAAGATGAATTAATAGATTTTAATGATACAACTAAAAACATATATAATAAAATACGTGGACTTTATCCATTTCCAATAGGATATTCCATATTAGATGATAAAATAATTAAAATATGTGAATCAAAAGTAGGTGGATCTAATCCAAAAGCACCTGGGGAAATAATTAGTATATATAATGATGGAATAGGTGTCTCTACATTGGATGGTGAAATAATACTAACTAAAATAAAACCAGAAGGTAAAAAGGAAATGTTGGTTAGTGATTATTTAAATGGAATATCTAAAAACAGTTTAATTGGAAAGAAGTTTGGTGGTAATAATGAAAAAAAATAGTGAAAAAAAAGAAGAAAGCAAGTTATCTAAATTTAAAGAAATATGGTCAAAGCCTAGATATAAAGCACTAATAAAACTAGGAATGTATATATTATTTTTTTCAGGTCTATTTTTAATTGCATATATATCAAGTGCATTTAATACTACTACTAATAATAATGGGAAAAAAAATAATTCTATAGATGTTATAGAAAATTTTAAATATAAATACACTATTAGCATTAAAAAAAATAATAATATAGATAAAATAACATATACTGGTACTGAAACAACAGCAACAAATAGTGGTTCAGTTGAATACTCATATATTGATAGAGTAGATAATTATATAGTAGATAAAGTAACAAATAAAATATATATAAACGGAGTAGAACAGGACAAATTATATGAATTAGACGATGAATCATATTTTTCACTTTTATCTGTAAAAGATAAAATAAATAAAAGCAAAAAAATAAGTGAAAATGAATATGTCTATACAGATGAAAATAATATAAAAATAAATATAACATTAAATAAAACAGAAGAAACTCAAACTATAACAATAGATTTTAATGAAAAATATATATCAGAAATAATAGATGGAAAAACATTGATATTAGAATATACAAATATAAAGTAAAAAAAATATTGAAAAAATTATTAATATATGATATTCTTAATAAGAAAGAGGAGGAGTATTTAAATGGTAAAAGAAAGAAATGTTGTAACAGCAATAATTTTATCAATTGTTACATGTGGAATTTATGGAATTGTTTGGATGATTGGAATGACTGATGATGCAGCACATCTAAACGACGATGCAAACATGAAAGGTGTAAATGCATTCTTATTCACTTTAATTACATGTGGAATTTATAGTTATTTCTGGGCTTATAAAATGGGAAAAACTATGAATGAAGTTGGTAACAAAAAAGGTGTACAAATTGCTGACAATTCAATCCTATATCTAATACTTTCTATATTTGGATTAGGTATAGTAAATTATTGTTTAATTCAATCAGATCTTAATAAATTTGCAACACCAGTTCAACAATAATACTTATAAAAAAAGAAAACTCGCTAATTTTCTTTTTTTATTTTCGTGCTTTGTAATAGCACTAATTCTGCATAAGACATTTAATATAAAAATACCATGTGTATTTCATAAAATTACTAGCCTTTATTGTCCAGGTTGCGGAATTACAAGGGCTATTCTTTCATTGATTGAATTAGACTTTTATCAAGCATTTAGATATAATATGTTAGTTGTTACCTTAATACTCCTGTTTATTATATATTTACTTGTATGTACAATTAATTATATAATAACAAAAAGATTTTTTATTAAAATACCAAATTACATTTATGTTATATTACTAATTATTACAATACTATTTGGCATTTTAAGAAATATAGAAATGTTTAATGTACTAGCGCCTACAATAGTATAAATGTAGCAATATTTGTTTGTTACATTTTTATATTTAAAGTGCTACTATTTGACAAATCAATATAGTAATATTATAATATCAAAAGTGAAAGAAGAGGTTTATATGAAAATAAAGCTTAGTAACAATATAAAAAAAATCTTGGCAAGTGGAACTCTTGCATTAACAACATTATTGTCTAATTCTAGTGTAAAAAATACTGATGAATATTCTATAAATACATCAAGTGCTAAAGAAAAAGAATATATATAGTCAACTACATAAAAATGATGATAGGTGGGAAGAAAGTGAACTAATAGTAGATAGTGATGGCGGTTCACATTACTATATAAATACTAATGAGGGTTCATATGAATATAATTATGCAATGCTAAACAAAATGCAAAAAATGTTGATGGCATATTCAAATGACTTTGATAATTGTGATATAGTTGATTCACAAATAGATGGTAAAAAATACGAACACGTTCATTTATGTTTTTACCCTACATTAGATATAAAAGGTAGACTTAATATAAAATATGTAAATTTAACACATTCTAATATAGAAAGTGGAAATATTAATATAAGATATTACAATACAGGTAAATATTATACACATACAAAAACAACTACAGAATATGAAAAAAATTTATGGAGAATATCTCCTGAAGTAAGATATTATGAACCAAATATAATAGATGAAGACATATTTAAAGAAAAATTACTTGTTAATTACAGTATACTAACAGGGATAAGAAAAAAAATTACAGAGGACGTTATAATTAACCCAAATATATGTAAAACAACAGATGATCATCTACATTTGTGTTATCAATTATATTTTAACGAAGAGGGAGTTTTAGAGTATGGACTTTCGTTTTCAAGTGATGAAAATATAGATAGGAACTTAATATATACTAGCAAAGTAAAAAAAATGACAAGATTATGAGTGTTAATTTTAACACTTTTTTTCATATAATAATATAATTTTTATTAAAATATAATTTAAACTAGTACAAAAATTTTTATAAATTTGTTATAATTAAAAATATACTATAAAAATTATAAGGAAGATATTAAATGAAGAAAATAGATATAAATTATATAATAATTATATTGATTGCTATTATTGCAATACTAATTACATTACCATTAAATAGTTTATTTGGATCAACAACAGATTGGATATCACAACACATTACTTTTCCAGATTATTTTAGAAATTTATTTTATGAGACACATGAGTTATTTCCCTCATTAGCAGCAAATATTGGTTCAGGTCAAAATATATATTATTTTTCATACTACGGCTTATTAAATCCAATAATACTAATATCATATATGTTACCATTTATTGATATGACAACATATATAATAGGTGCAAATATAGTTTTATATATATTATTTGGATTATTTATATACAAATGGCTTAAAAGAATGTTTGATAAGAAATTATCCCTTCTTTTATCAATAGTTGCCATTCTTGCATCTCCAGTACTATTTCATTTTCATAGACATTTTATGTTTGTAAATTACTTGCCATTTTTAGTATTAGGACTTATTGGAATAGATAAATATTTTGATAAAAATAAGGGGTTATTGCTAATAATAAGCATAGTTTTAATAATAACAACAAGTTACTACTACAGCATAACTGCAATTATTACTTTAATAATTTATTATTTATATAGATATATAGAAAAAAATAATAAAATAAATATTAAAACTTTAATTATAGATTTATTAAAGTTGGCAATACCAATAATAATTGCTGTTCTTTTATCTGCAGTATTATTAGTTCCAACATTTTTAGCTCTTTTAGATGGTAGAGAAGCAGGTACTACTTCTATAGATTTATTAAAATTATTTATTCCAAGTTTAAATGTAGATTCAATTGTATATAGCAGTTATACAATAGGACTTACAGGAGTGGCAGTAATATCAACTATACTTATGTTTCAGTCAAATAAAAAGAATAATAGATTCTTAAGCATACTACTATTCATAATAATAACAATACCATTATTCATATATATTTTAAATGGTACTCTTTATATAAGAGATAAAATATTAATACCATTTATACCACTATTTATAATATTAATAGGTAGTACTTTAGAAGATATATTTAATAAAAGAGTAAAATTACCTATACTTATATCCTTATTAGTATTTACAAGTATACTATTTATAATATTTAAGTATCACAAATGGATATATTACATAGAAGTATTAATAATACTATTATTATCAATTATTTATTATAAAAAGAACAAAAAAGTACTATTAGTAATATATATAATACTAAGTTCTATTATTAACTTTATTATTACTAACAAAGAAGAGGAATTTGTAACTAAAGAAAAATACAATAAAATATATAGTAGTGAAAAAATAGACACAATAAATAGGGTATTAAGTAAAGAGGAAAATATAGTAAGAACAAGCAATTTAGAAGATACATTAAATGCTATAAATAAAATATATAATATGAATTATTATCAAGCATCAGTATATTCATCAACATCAAATAGTAGATATAAAAACTTCTATACTAATATTTTTAGTAATAGTTTAGGACATAGAAATGAACTCATACTAGCATCTAATAGTAATATTTTCTATCAAATATATATGGGAATAAAATATATATATAGTAATTATGACGTAATTGGATATGAAAAAATAGATAATAAAATGTATAAAAATGATAATGTATTACCAATGTTTTATGTATCATATAATACATTTAATGAAGATTACTTTAACAGTATAAAATATCCATATAATATGGAAGTTCTACTAAATAACGTTGTTACTAACAATAGTAATAATAAAACATGTACAACTAATATAGAAGAGTATAACTTGTCTTATAAATATAAAGAAAATAAAAACTTAAGTGTACAAAAACAAGATAATATGTATTATGTGAATGCATCTAAAGACTTAAATATTACCCTTGATTTAGATGAAGTATTAAAAAATAAAATATTAATTATAACATTTAGAGTAAATAATCAACATAGATGTAGTCTAAATGATAGTGAGATAAAGATAAATAATATAGTTAATAAACTTACATGTAATAGAGAACTATATCAAAATAATAATTATGTATTTCATTATGTAATATCATCTAATGAAGATATATCTAAACTAAATATAAACTTTAAAAAAGGATTATATATAATAGAAGATATAAAATCTTATATAATTGATTATGATTATATCAAAAATGTAAAAAATAATATAACAGAAGCAAGAGTTAATAAGAAAAATACAAAAGGTGATGTAATAGAATTAGATGTAGAGGCAACTAAAGATGGATACTTTGTAACTACATTACCATATGATAAAGGATATACTATATATATCGATGGAATAAAAGTTAACTATGAAAAGATAAATACATCATTTATTGGTTTTAAAATAAATAGTGGTAAACATAATATAAAAATAGTATATCAATCAAATGGATTATTGATAGGGAAAATATTAAGTATAATAGGTTTAATATCAGTAGTTTTCTATGTATTTGTAGAAAAATATAGAAATGGCAAAAAATAGTGCCATTTTTTATGATTTTATGAATTTATTTTATTTATATATTATTTAAACCAGATTTTAAGAGATTACTAATATAAAAATTATAAAAGTTATTTACAAATATAACAAATTTTTAATTTATTTATATTGATTTAACTTTAAAATAAGTATATAGTATAATTCATGAGGAATTGAAATATAGTTATATAGATTGAAATTAAGGAGGTAAATATGTTAAAACTAGTTAAAATAAATAAAAGTTATACAACTGGTGAATTTACACAACATGCATTAAATGATATTAGTTTAGAGTTTAGAAAAAAAGAATTTGTAAGTATTTTGGGACCCTCAGGTAGTGGTAAGACAACACTATTAAACATTATAGGTGGACTCGATAGATATGATAGTGGAGATTTAATTATAAATAATACATCTACAAAAGAATTTAAAGATAGAAATTGGGATGCTTATCGTAATAACTGTATTGGTTTTATATTTCAAAGTTATAATCTAATTACACATATTAGTATATTGGAAAATGTAGAAATGGCTATGACATTAAGTGGGGTAAACTCATCTAAAAGAAGAAAAAAAGCCAAAGAAGCATTAAAAAAAGTAGGACTTGAAAAACATATTAATAAAAAACCAAATCAATTATCAGGCGGTCAAATGCAACGTGTTGCAATAGCACGTGCATTAGTTAATGATCCAGAAATAATACTAGCAGATGAACCAACTGGTGCCCTAGACTCTGAAACATCTGTACAAATAATGGAATTAATTAAAGAAATTGCCAAAGAAAAATTAGTAATAATGGTAACACATAACCCAGAACTTGCTAAAAAATACTCAACAAGAGTAATAGAATTTAAAGATGGGGCCTTAGTAAGTGATAGTAACCCTATAGAAAAAGGTGAGGAGTCAAAAGAACAATATAAAATAAATAAAACATCAATGGGATTCCTAACTGCATTAAAACTATCATTTAATAATATAATTACGAAAAAAGGACGTACATTATTAACTGCTTTTGCGGCAAGTATAGGTATTATAGGAATAGCACTTATATTATCATTATCTAATGGATTTGATATAAAAATAGATGAATTTGAATCAGATACATTATCACAAATGCCAATATTGATTACTCCTACTATGATGGTTGCTGATGAAGAAGCGCAAGCAGAACTAATGAATACTTTTATGAACGATGAAAATTCATATACTACAAAAAAAGAAGTATATCCACTTTTAACTTTAGAAAGTATAACTCATAATAATAAAATAACACTAGATTATATAGAATACTTAGAAGATGCTGATGCATCATATATAGGTGGAATTAGTTATAATAGAGCAACTAACCTAAATATACTATATAAAAACGATGAAAAAGTATCATTACTAAATTCAAGTAATATATTATTTCCACTACCAGAGACATTAGATGGTAAAGAAAGTGGAATAATTACTGATAATTTTGAATTAATATATGGTAAAATGGCTGAGGAAGAGAACGAATTACTTTTATTAGTAGATAGTAAAAATAGAGTAAGTTTAGATATTCTAAAATTATTGGGCTATGATAAAGATTCAGTAATATCTTTTGATGAACTTTTAAATAAAGAGTTTAAAGTAGTATTAAATGATAATTTTTATGCATCATATGGTGAAGGGTTCATGATGAATACTAACTATGATGAAATGTATGATAATAAAAATAATATTACTTTAAAAATAACTGGTATTATAAGAGGTAAAAAGGATAATCAGTTTGCTCAATATAGTGGCACTGGATTTACATATAAAGATTCTCTAATGAAAAAAGTTATGGAAGAAAACTCTTCATCACAAATAGTAAAAAAGCAACAAGAAGTAGATTATAATGTATTAACATTAGAAAAAATAACAGATGATAATACAAAAGATCAATTACTAGCATATCTAGGCGCTTCATCAGCACCTGTTGCAATACAAATATATCCAAAAGATTTTAAATCAAAAGATCAATTATTAGAATATTTAGATAAATATAATAAAGATCTAGATAAAGATGATAAAATATTATACAACGATGCAGCAGCAACTATAGCAACATTATCAGGTGGAATAATGGACGCTATAACTATAGTGTTAATTGCATTCTCTGCAATATCACTAATAGTATCTTCTATTATGATTGGTATAATAACTTATATATCAGTATTAGAAAGAACTAAAGAAATTGGTATACTAAGAGCATTAGGTGCTAGAAAAAAAGATATTAAACGTGTATTTAATGCAGAAACTTTCTTGGTTGGTTTAACATCAGGAATCCTTGGAATATTAATTGCAAGATTATTGCTATTCCCAGCAAATGCTATAATAGAAAACTTAACCGATTTGCCTAATGTAGCACAAATGAATCCAGTACATGCAATTATATTAATTATAATAAGTGTATTACTTACTGTAATAGGTGGAGCAATTCCAGCAGGTATCGCAAGTAGAAAGGATCCAGTTGACTCTTTAAGAACAGAATAGGATGTCAAATAGACATTCTTTTTTCAAAAATTTAGTAGTTTGAAAAAAATTACATACATGATATAATTAATAATATGGTGATTAATATGAGTAATAAAACAAGTTCTAGAGGTAAAAACAATACGAAAAAAAGAACTAGTTCAAATGTTAGAACTAATACAACTAATAAAAACACTACCTCTATAAAAAAAGTTAATACAAGTATAGCAACTAATAAAACTACTAGTAATAGTAACAAAAATACTATAACTAGTAGAAGTATTTTAAGAAAAGAGAAAAAAAAGAAAAAGATAATAAGAAGGATAAGCGTAGTAGCATCACTTATATTAATATTATCTACAATTCTTTTTACATATAAATTGCTTCAAATAAATATGATACCTAATAAATATTTGATTCCAGTATTAATACTTATTGGACTAGGGGACGCATTATTAATATTCTTTTTAGTAAAAAGAAATATAAAGATAAGGTTTAAAGTAATATCTATGGTTATAGTTTTATTTGTATTTATATTTGACATAATTGTATATGGATATATGGATAAAGCATTTGATTTTCTTGCAACTCTTAAAACTAAAGGAATACAAACAGAAAATTATCAAGTATTAGTACTATCAGATAGTGAGATATATAATCTAGAAGATTTAAAAGGAAAATTAGTTTCATATGTTAAAACTTTAGGTAACAGCCATAAAGCAATGGAAGAGTTAAAACTAAAAACTGATATAGTATCAAATAATAAAACAGATACAGGTGAACTAATATCAGGTCTTCTTAATAAAAGTTTACCTGCCATTTTAATAGCAGAATCATCTGTAGAAATGATAAAAGATCAATATGAAACAGAAGGTAAAGACTTTAGCACCTTAGTTAGAGCAATACATACAATAAAAATAGAAATAAAAGAAGAAAAAATAGTTAAAGAAGTTGATGTTACAAATGACACATTTGCACTATATATAAGTGGAATAGATACATTTGGAGATATTTCTACAGTATCTAGAAGTGATGTTAATATAGTAGCAGTTGTAAATCCTAAAACAAAACAAGTATTATTAATATCAATACCAAGAGATTATTATGTAAAACTTCATGGTATTGAAACAGATATGAGAGATAAATTGACACATGCAGGTATGTATGGAATAGAAACATCTGTAAAAACAATAGAGGATATACTAGACATAGATATAAACTATTACTTAAAAGTTAACTTTACATCTTTAGTAGATATAGTAGATGCTCTAGGAGGTATAGAAGTAGATTCAAAGTATGCATTTAGTACTGCTAATAATTATTCATTTAAGAAGGGCATAAATAAATTGGATGGAAAATCAACATTATACTTTTGTCGCGAAAGAAAATCATTTTCTGGAGGAGATAGAGTAAGGGGACAAAATCAACAGGCAGTAATAACAGCGATAATTAAGAAAACAGCATCTCCTTCAATAATAACTAAATATGATGCTCTACTAAAGGCATTAGAAGGCAAATTTCAAACAAATATAAGTAGTGAAAATATAAGTAAGTTAATAAAAATGCAATTAAATGATATGGCAAGTTGGAATATTAAATCTATTAGTTTAGATGGTAGTGATAAAATGGAATATACATATTCATATCCAAAGAGTATGGGCAATTCCAAGACATATGTAATGGAACCAAATATAGATACAATTAAAAGAGCACAAGATTTAATAAATGATATAAAGGGAAATCTAATACTTGACTCAGTAGATGAAAATAAAGTTTATAAAACATATGACTATAATTCATCAACTACAACTAATTCTAAAAAATCAAGTACTAACAGTTCAAAATCTTCTAGTTATACTAGTATTAATAATAGTTCAAATAAATCAAGCAGTTTAAATAATATAAATTCTTCATCAAACCTAAGTGACAGCAACATATCAAAACCAAGTTCTAATATTACATCAAGCATAAACTCAAGTAGTACAACTATAGATACATCAAATGATAAAAATCAATCTTCAAGTAGTAATACTATTTCATCTAGTATTTCTAAACCAGATTTAAGTTCAAGTATGACAAGTACACAGTCAAATTCTATGTCAAATTCTAGTATATTAAGTGTAGAATAATCAAAGATTTTATAAATTTGTCAAAATACCTTTACATTTTTCGAAAAAAGTAATATCATAAACTTTAAAATCTAAATGTTATGTGTTATTATATAATTACAATTGAGTTTATAGAGGGTGAGTCATATGTATAGAAAGTTTTTTAAAAGGGCGATTGACATAATTATTTCATTTTTTGCATTATTAGTTTTATGGCCATTATTTATAGTAATCGCAGTACTAATAAAGTTAGAAGATAAGGGTCCAGTATTTTATATGCAAAGACGAACTGGAAAAGATGGAAAAGTATTTGAAATGTATAAATTTAGATCAATGAATGTAGTTCCAAGAGGAGAAGAAATGACAATCCCTCATGATAAAAGGGTTACTAAAATTGGAAAATTTTTAAGAAAAACTTCAATAGATGAACTCCCTCAATTTATAAATGTATTAGTTGGTGATATGTCATTTATAGGTCCTAGACCTTGGATAACTGATTATTATGACAATTTTACTTTAGAACAAAAGAAAAGGTGTGAAGTTAAACCAGGAATAATTGGTTTAGCACAAGCAAAGGGGCGAAATGGATTAACTATATTTGAAAAAATTAACTATGATATACAATATGTAAATAATATAAGTTTTAATATGGATATGAAAATACTATTTGAAAGTGTAAAAATAGTATTTAAAAGGGAACATGCAGAAATAATTCAAGAAGATATAACAACTGAATTAAATGAGTTAAAAATGCAATTTAATAATTAATGTAATTAAATTGTGTTTTTTTATTTTAACCTAGAGAATATATATAATTGATTTGTAATAACTATACGTTTTATGATATAATATGCGTAGTGTTTTTTATTATGGAGGAGTTATGAAAAATCAAAAAATTAAATTCTCAGTATTAATGTCAGTATATAGTAAAGAAAAACCAGAAAATCTTTCTAAGGCAATAGAAAGTATAATTAACCAAACGCTTAAACCTGATGAATTTGTTATTGTAAAGGATGGCCCTCTATCATTAAGCCTTAATAAAATTATTGAAAATTATAAAAAGCAAAATTCCATTATAAAAGTAGTATCTTTAGATAAAAATGTTGGACTAGGCAGAGCATTAAATGAAGGCATAAAGGAATGCACAAATCAATACATCGCAAGAATGGATTCAGATGACATATCTGTAGAAGATAGATTTGAAAAACAGATAGATTTTATTTCTAAAAATATGGAATATGATGTATTTGGAGGAGATATCGTCGAATTTGATGATAGTACAAACAAAATAATATCAAAAAGAACTGCTCCAAAAACAAGTTTAGAAATAGAAAAATATATAAAGAAAAGAAATCCAATGAATCATGTTTCAGTAATATTTAAAAAAGATAGTGTTGTTGAAGTAGGAGGTTATTTAGATTGCCTATATTTTGAAGATTATTATTTATGGGCAAGAATGTTAAAAAGTGGGAAGAAAATGATTAATATTGATGAAATATTAGTTAAAGTAAGATCTGGTTTAGATATGAGTAACAGAAGAGGAAACTTAAAATATATAAAACATATAATAAATTTTGAAAATAAACTTCTTAAACTAAAAATCATAAATATTTTTTATTATATATATAATACTTTTTGCAGGGTGTTAATTGCAATTGCTCCTAATAAATTAAGATATAGTATATATCAGAAGAAACTAAGAAACAAATTATAATGTAAGAAGGGAAATATATAATGAATAAAAAACAAAAATATATAAATATTAATAATATCATTAGTATTTTAACAATAGTACTTTGCTGTATAGTAATCTATATTATACCAGTATCTTCTAATTTTAATTTAACATCAACAATTCATGGTAATATATATCGCTTTACTAGACTATTTATAGTACCTATTTGTATTCTTGGTTTATTATTAAATTTTCATAGAACAAAGCAACAATGGACTTCTTATATAGCCCTTTCAATTATCACTATTATTTCATTTATTTTAAAAAGAGAAATACCATTTACTAATATTCTTTTATTATCTTTTTTTATAGCATTTGATTGTGTTTACAATAATATTGATCAAATAAAAACATTATTTAAAAATAATAATACACGTAAGATATTAATGATATTATTAGTTTTTATTGTTCAGATTTTAGTGATGTTTATTATAAATAATAATAGACTTTCTGTAATGAGTTCTTTTAAAGATGCGAATTATACTGGCTATTTTCTAATAATATTATATTTTATAATTGGAGATGAATCAAATTACAAGTTATTTCAAAAAAGAGATATAATTTTATTACTGGCACTGTTAACATTTTCTAGAACAGCATTGATATCAATACTAATAATTTATTTTTTCCGTATAACAAAAATTTTTCGAGATAAATCAGTGAATAAACCATTAATTATTTTCTATACCTTTTTTGGTTTGTTTATGATAGTCTGTTATTTATATACATCTATCTTTGAAAAGTCGGATTATGTTTATGAATATAAGACTGGTTTTAATAGATTTACTACTATTTTAGATTATTCAAATTATATGAGAACATCAGCGAATATTAAGGTATTAGGTGATGTTAATTTTAAAAATCTACTAATTGGATATACCGAAGAATCTTATTCAAAAGTTGTTCATTTTGAGAAGAAAACTATTCATCCACATAATTTGTTTTTAGCAATATATACTGAAAGTGGAATTTTATTTGCAATATGTATGGTTTTAAGAATGTTTAGGATGTTTAAAGGAAAAAAGAATATGATTCCTATGTATCTTGTTTTAATTGTATATAGTATGATATTAGGACCATCAATGTATTATGGAGTAGATTTGTTTTTTATAATTTTGGTCATAGTTTCTCAAAAAAATAGTGAAGTGGAAGTGAATAAAATTGAATAATAACAAAAAAATATGTAAAATTACAATAATTATATTCTTATTAACTATTTTAACAAAAATATTTGGTGCAGGAAGAGATTTAGCATTAAGTTATTTTTATGGTTCAACATCAATATCAGATGCTTATATTTTAGCCACTACATTGCCAATAACTATTTTTGCATTTATTTTTGAAGGAATAGGTGCCACTTTTATTCCAGCATGTGCTAAATTAAAAACAAATGAAGAAAAGAACAAACTTACTAGTAATATAATAAATATAGTTTTATTATTAACTTTATTATTTGTAATTTTTATAGAAATTTTTCCAAAGTTTACAATAAAAATTTTTGCTTCTGGGTTTGGTGGTGAAACACTAAATCTTGCCATACTTCTAACAAGAATGAGTATACTTGGAGTGTTTTTTTCTGGTATTGTTTATGTGTTTTCGTATTATTTAAATTATAATGATAGTTTTATAGTCCCAACTTTAAGGGCTATCCCAAAAGATATAATAGTAATTATCTCCATTATAATTAGTGCGTATACAAAAAAAATATTACCACTTGCTATTGGAATACCACTTTCACTATTTGTAGAATTAATTTTTTTAATACCATCTATGCATAAAAAGGGATATAAATATAAGTTTATAATTGATTTTAAATCCGATGTAATAAAATATATAATTTCATGGGCATTACCAATTATAATATCTACTGCTGTTGCTGATTTAAATACAATAATAGATAGACAATTTGCATCATGGTTTATTGATGGTGGTATTTCTTCATTAACATATGCTGATCGTACGTTAAACGTTATAAGGACATCATTATTTATACCAATAATTACTATATTATTTCCAATGTTTTCAAAAAAAATTAATGATGGCGAAAAAGAAAAGATTTCAAAAATGTCATCTGATACGATATCAATCTTAATATTGATAGCTATACCTATAAGTTTTGGTGCTTTTTATTTATCTAACGATGTTATTAGATTATTGTTTGAAAGAGGGGCATTTGATAGTCAGGCCACATTAAATACTAGTTTATGTTTTCAATATTATTCACTTGCCTTAGTTGGATATGCTATAACAACAGTTACAACAAAATTATTTTATGCATTAACTGATATGAAAACACCAATGTATATATCCATAGTAGGAGTTATAGCAAATACAATATTAAATTTTGTATTTTCAAAAATATTTGGATTAAAAGGATTAGCGTTATCAACAAGTGTATCAACTATGTTAATGGCAATTATTCAATATATAATTTTAAATAAAAAAATTAAATTTAATAATAAGAAAATATTGAAAAATATATTTAAGTCTTTTATCGCATCAGTACTAATGACTTTAGTAATTATGTTATTAAAACATTATGTTATTTCAGAGTTTCATTATATATTACAATTAATTATTTTAACATTAATAGGAATGACAATTTATGGACTTCTATTAATTATATTTAAAGTTGAAGATTTAAGTAAAATTTTAAAATTATTTAAAAAGGAGAGTAGAGCAAATGAAGAAAATAAAAGTTGATGTTCTTATAATTATTGAACATAAGGTAAGAGAATTAGAAAGCGCATGCTTATTAAAATACCAATTTGAGAAAAAAGGCTATTCTGTAAAAATTGATAGTATTTATCCTAATAAAGAAATACTCCCTTTAAAATATATTGCTAAAATTATTTTTATTCCATGGGCTTATAATGATAAAGATATGTCTTATATAAAGTGCTTTTTAAAACACTCACCTAATGCTAAAATTATTAATCTTCACCATGAACAATATTCAGGCCAAGATGATAAAAATATATGCTTACCTTTAGGGGAATCCGTAGAATTATATCATATTTCATGGGGAAAAAAGTTTACTAATGGACTAAAGAAAAGCGGCGTTCTTGATAATAGAGTATTTACAGTAGGAAATATTAAATTAGATTTTTATAAAAATGAGCTGAGAAATATTCATTTAAAAAGATCAGAGTTATCATCAAAATATAATATACCAATTAAAAAGAAATGGGCACTTTTTATAGCAAATGGATATCATTTAATGAGTAAATCCAAAATAGAGTCAATCTCACACTCTGATAGTGAAATAAATATAAAAAAAGACACTGCAATAAAATGTAGAATTGATTTTTTAGAATATGTTGATAGATATTTAAGTGATAATCTAAATACGGTTTTTATTTATAGGCCACATCCAGTTTATGCAGATATAGATAAACAAGAAAAAGAAATTGTAAAATTAAGAAAAAAATATCCTAATAATTTCTTTATTATCTCAGATTTGACAATAAGTAATTGGCTTGTAAACTCTGATATTTGTATATCATTTCATTCAACCTCAGCAGCAGAAACTTGTATGTGTAGTAAACCATATTATCTATTTCGAACAAAAAAACTTGATTATAAACTTGATTATGTATTTTTTAATAATTATAAATATGTAATTAGTGATTATGACGATTTTAGTAATGCATTGTCAAATAATAATTATGATAACAATATATTAAAATCAGCCTTAGAAGATTACTTTAAAATTGATAGTAATTATACTTTTGAGAAAATCGTCGACAGTGCCATAGAATGTGATAATTTAGTAATAAAAAAATATACAAGAAAGATGTGGTTGATTAATTTAACTCGTGCATATATAAAACGTATTATGATATTACTATCTAAGATAAAAATTTTTAAAATATTGATGAAAAAATTAAACGATACTAGGATAGATAGAATTATCGAAAAAAATGATGATAGTTTTACATTAGATGAAGTAGATAAAATAATCAAACAAATTCAAGAAATTTTAAAATAAGTGAAGGGAGTAGAATGTTATGAATATATTAGCAATAATACCAGCAAGGGGTGGTTCTAAAGGAATACCAAGAAAAAATATAAGACTAATGAATGGGAAACCACTAATTTATTATTCGATAAATAATGCATTAAATAGCAAGTACATAACAGATGTAATTGTATCAACAGATGATGAAGAAATAAAACATATATCAGAAATATGTGGAGCACAAGTAGTCAAAAGACCTAAAGAGTTAGCAAATGATCAGGCAACTCTAGACCCTGTAATATATCACGCAACAATAACTATGGAAGATATAAAAAAGAAGAAATATGATATTGTAATAACACTACAACCAACTTCTCCATTATTAACTGTTAGTACATTAGATAGTGCTTTAGAAAAATTTATAAATTCTGAATACGACTGTTTTATTAGTGCAATAAATACACCACATTTATCGTGGAAAAAAGAAGGAGAACAAATTGTACCAAACTATAAACAGAGGTTAAACAGACAACAATTACCTCCATGCTATTTTGAAACTGGTGCATTTTTCTTTAGTAGGAGAAAAATCGTAAGTGAAAATAGTAGAATAGGCGGAAAAATTACAGTATATGAAATACCTGAACATGAAGCAATTGATATTGATACAGTTAACGACTGGATAATATGCGAAAGTATATTAAAAAAGAAAAAAATAGTTTTAAGATGTGATGGCTATAAAGAGATAGGTATGGGTCATATTTACCATTGTATAACATTAGCACATAATTTAATAGAACATGATGTAACAATAGTTACAAACAAAAAGTATATTGAGGGTCTAGAAAAAATAAAATCATCTAATTTAAAATATGTTGAAATAGAAAAGGATGAAGATTTTTATAATTATTTAAAGTTGAATAGAGTTGATATTGTAGTAAATGATTGCTTAGATACTACAGAAGAATATATAAAAAATTTGAAAATGTTAGTAGAAAAAGTTATTACTATAGAGGATTTAGGACCTGGCACAAAATATGCAGATGTAGTTATAAATGCTCTATATGATGATAATAGTATTAAAAATTCTTATATGGGTGAGAAATATGTTTGCTTAAGAGAAGAATTTATATTAAGTAAACCAAAAGAATTTTCAGAAGAATTAAAAAATGTAATAGTTTTATTTGGTGGTACAGATCCTGCAAATTTAACTGAAAAGATTTATATGATTGCAAAAAAAGAAAAGTATAAAAATATAAATTTTATATTTATATGTGGTATAGGTTCATCATTTATTGGTACAACAGAGAATAGTGAAAATATAACTATTTTAAAAAATGTAGTAAACCTAAGTGAATATATGCTTCAAGCCGATATGGCATTTACTTCTCAAGGAAGAACTGTATATGAATTAGCGTCTTTAGGAGTTCCGTCAATTGTTATGTCGCAAAATAAAAGAGAAATGTTACATACATTTGCTCATATGAATAATGGATTTGTAAATTTAGGATTAGGTGAAGAAATAAATAATGAAACTATTGAAAATACATTTGATTGGTTAATTAACACACCATATATAAGAAAAGAAATGAGAGAATTAATGCTAAAACATGATTTAAAGAATGGTATTAAAAATGAAATAAATTTAATATTAAAATAACTTCAAACATGCTATACAAAAAAGTAATTATTTGTTATCATATTGATGAACAAAAAATTTAATAGTGAATATAAGGAGATATTATATGGAAAGTATTATTTTAAAAAGAATAAAAGAAAAAAAGTTTGTTTTAATAGCAGAGATTGGTGTTAATTATTATGATATTGCTAAAGAAGAGAATATTACACCTATAGATGCTGCAAAATTAATGATTACAAAGGCAAAAGACGCAGGAATACATGCAGTTAAATTTCAAACATATAAGGCAGAAACCCTAGCAGCAAAAGATTCACCATATTATTGGGATATTAATGAAGAACCAACAAAAACACAAAGAGAATTATTTAAAAAATTTGACACTTTTGGTTATGAAGAATACAAAGAATTGCACGATTACTGTGATAGTATTGGAATTGAATTTCTTTCAACAGCATTTGATTATGAGTCTGCAGACTACTTGGATAAATTAATGAATGTTTATAAAATCTCATCTTCTGATTTAAGTAATTTACCATTTATAGAATATCAAGCAAAAAAAGGTAAACCTATACTATTATCCGTAGGAGCATCTAATGAAGATGAAATTGAAACAGCGATTAAAACAATAAAGAAAGTAAACAACAAACCAATAATACTATTACATTGTGTATTAGAATATCCAACTCCATATGAACATGCAAATCTTAATAAAATAGTGACTCTTTCCAAAAAATATCCAGATTTAATAATTGGATATTCTGATCATACAAAACCTGATAAAAATTATGATATTTTAACAACTGCATATAATTTAGGAGCAAGTGTAATAGAAAAACATTACACATTAAACAAATCATTAAAGGGAAATGATCATTACCATGCAATGGATCCAAATGATGCAAAAGAAATATTGAAAAAAATCGAATACATAGATACTATACGTGGAAATTATGATTTAAAATGTTTAGAAAGCGAAGAAAAGGCTAGAAAGAATGCAAGAAGGTCAATTGTTTCATATGGTGATATCTCAAAAGGACAGATTATTACAAAAGAGATGTTAACATATAAAAGACCAGGAATTGGTATTTCACCAACAGAAATAAATAAAATTATAGGTAAAACTGCAAAAATAGATATTAAAGATGATACAATCTTGCAATATGAAATGTTTGAATAGTCTTGATAAAAACAAATGAAAAAAATAATTTATAGTATTTTATTAGTACTAGTTATGATATTAATATTTATATTTTCAAATCAAGAAGCGAATAAATCAACTAAAGTAAGTGATAGTTTAATAGAAAGAACAATCGGCAATATATATAAAATATTTGATAAGGATGTAGATGATAAAAAATTAACTAAAATAAAATCAACATATGCATTCCCTGTGCGTAAATTAGCACATGTAACTATTTATTTTATACTTGGTATACTATCAATACTTCTTATAAATGAGTTTGATATTATAGATAAAAAGAAACTCATAATTGCCTTTCTAATATGTCTCTTATATTCAATTAGTGATGAGATACATCAATTATTTGTTATTGGTAGATCTGGCGAGATAAGAGATGTAATACTAGATAGTTGTGGAAGTTTTATAGGAATAGTATTAATAAATAAGTTAATTAAGATGAAGTTAAAAAAATAACTTCACTTTTTAATTTAGAATAAAAAACATTATACATAATATAATGAGTTATGAAAAGAGGAAAAAATGCAAAACAAAAAACACTTAAGTACTAGCCAAGTTTTAGAATTATTTTGTGCAACTATGGTAGAAAAAGAAGAATACAGTTTTAGTAGAAAAAAACTAATGGAAGTAATATATCATTTTAAACAGGATAATAAGTTTGATGATTTATTATTAAATATAAAATATATTGATAATTATAGTAGAGATTTAGAAAGAAGTATAATGCTATTTAAAGTATATGGGATTATTTTTAATAAAGGAGTAGATTCTATTGATAAACTAAGCATTTCTACTGATTTAAATTATAATCAAGTATTAGAAAAATTTTCTATATATTCATTATTAATGAAAGGTTTAGTTGAAAAATATCTAGAATGTAAAAAAATTTATATTAAAAACACATAGGATATTAATAGTAAATAAAATTTTATATTATTTAACTGATTAATTATAAGTATAATTTATTTTATACTTTTTTTCTTTTGTTATATTATTTTATTCTTAAAACTAAGTATTTTAACTTAAGTTTTCTCATATGTATTATTAGAGGTGACATATGTTTCAGAAAGCTTATAATAAAAGAATTAGTATTGTTTTAATAGTAGTTATTGCCTTATTTTTACTTATAATTTTTAAAGTTGGTTATATACAGTTAGTTGATTATAAAAAACTAAATGGACTAGCAACTTCACTTTGGAGTAGAAATTTACCAATAGAAGCATCTCGTGGTCTTATATCTGATAGAAATGGTGTAGTTTTGGCAAACAATGTTACAACAACTAGTTTAGTTATTATACCAAACCAAGTAGAAAATAAAGAAGAAGTATCTAAACGCCTAGCAGAAATCTTAGGAGTATCTTATGATGAAATGTATAAACACGTAAGTAAAAAAACATCTATTGAACGTGTACATCCTGAAGGAAGACGACTTAGTTATGAAGTGGCAGATGAAATAAGTAACTTAGGTTTTAAAGGAGTATATCTAGTAAAAGAATCAATGAGAAATTATGTTTATGATAAAATGTTATCTCATGTACTAGGATATGTTGGAATAGATAATCAGGGTTTAAGTGGACTTGAACTTGAATATGAAGAATACTTAACTGGTTCAGAAGGTGCGATAAAGTATTTTTCTGATGCGAAAGGAAGTAGATTAAAACTAAATGAAGTATATGTACAACCACAAAACGGTATAAATATAGAACTTACTATAGATTACGATATACAAGCAAGCGTAGAAAGAGAACTAGACAATATAGTATCTAAATATAATCCAAATAGTGCTCTTGCTATTGCAATGGACCCAAATACTGGTGAAATACTTGCAATGAGCAGTAGACCAAACTTTTCACCTAGCAATTATCAAGATTACACGATAGAAGAAATAAATAGAAATCTACCTATTTGGTCAACATATGAGCCAGGTTCTACATTTAAAATAATAACACTATCTGCTGCCTTAGAAGAAGGAGTCGTAGATTTGTTAAGCGAACACTTTTTTGATAGTGGAGGAGTACAAGTAGAAAATGCTAGAATCAAATGTTGGAAAGCAGGAGGACATGGTGATCAAACCTTCCTACAAGTAGTAGAAAACTCATGTAACCCTGGATTTGTTGAATTAGGACAACGTTTAGGCAAAGAAAAATTATTTTCATATATAGAAAAATTTGGCTTTGGTAAAAAAACAGGAATAGACTTAAATGGTGAAGGTACAGGTATACTATTTAAACTAGATAGAGTAGGACCAGTAGAACTTGCAACAACTGCTTTTGGTCAAGGTGTATCTGTTACTCCAATACAACAAATAACAGCAGTTTCAGCAGCAATAAACGGAGGAAATTTATTAAAACCATATATAGTTAAAAGATTAGTTGAACCAGAAACTGGCTCTATAATAAAAGAAAATAAACCAACAGTAGTAAGACGAGTACTTAGTACAAAGACTAGTGAAATGGTAAGATTTGCATTAGAAAGTGTAGTAACTAATGGAACAGGTAGACCTGCTTATATTGATGGATATAGAGTAGGTGGAAAAACAGGAACAGCACAAAAAGTTAATAATGGTGTTTATATGGTAGGAAACTACATAGTTTCATTTATTGGTTTCCTTCCAGCAAATAATCCAAAAGTAGTTGTATATGTAGCAATAGATAACCCAAAAGGCGTAACACAATATGGAGGAACAGTAGCAGCACCAGTTGCAAGAACAATATTACAAGATGCAATAACTGCATTAGATATAGAAAAACAAGAGGGCTCAAGCGAAAAAAAATATCAATGGAATGAAATAAAAATAGCAACAGTACCTAATGTAATAGGAATGACAAAAAAAGAAGCAATCAGTTCACTTAAAGGTTTTACAATAGAATATTCAGGAAGTGGAGATTACGTGCTAGAACAATCTCCTAGTGCAGGAAGTAGAATATTTGAAAATGGAAAGGTTAGGGTGTTACTTGGAAATGAAAGTGGAGATTAACTCTAAAAAAATAAAAGAAGGAGACACTTTTGTTGCTATAAAAGGAGAATATTTTGATGGGCATAAATATATAGAAGAAGCAATTAAAAATGGTGCTAAATTAATAATTGCAGAACATGGAACTTATAGTGTTCCTACACTTTTAGTAGAAAATACTAGAAAATATCTTTCAGAATACTTAAAAGATTTATATAGTAAGGAACTTGAAAATATAAATTTAATTGGAATTACTGGTACAAATGGAAAAACAACAACTGCATATCTTATATATCAAGCATTAAATAAACTTAATATTAATAGTGCTTATATAGGTACAATTGGTTTTTATCTAGATAATCATATTGAGCAATTAGAACATACAACTCCCGATATAACAGATACATATAATATGTTATTAGAATGTGCAAGAAAGAATGTAAATAATGTAGTTATGGAAGTAAGCAGTCACTCTCTTGTAAATTCTAGGGTAAAAGGTTTGGATTTTAATATAGGAATATTTACTAATCTTACAGGTGATCATTTGGACTTACATAAAACAATAGAAAATTATGCTAATGCAAAAAAACAATTATTTAATCAAATATTAAGTAAAGGTTGTGCTATAATAAATATTGATGACCAATATGCTACTGAAATGTTAAATGAAAATAATAGAAATATTACATATGGTTTTAAGAAAAGCATGTATCAAATATTAAATTATTGTTATGATAAAAATAGGATGTATTTTAATTATAAATATGATAATAATACATATAATGTTATGACAAAACTTTTAGGAAAACATAATATATATAATTTAATGGCATTAATCGCTGTATTAGATGAATTTGGCATAGATAATAAAGAAATCTTAAGAATATTAGGAGAATTAGATGCTCCAAGTGGAAGATTAGAAGTAATTAATTATGGCAATAATAAAATTATAGTTGATTATGCTCATACACTTGATGCTGTAAATAATGTGTTAAATACAGCAAAAGAATTTTCAACTGGCAAAATATATAGTATAATTGGTTGTGGTGGAGATAGAGATAGAACAAAAAGATCTCCTATGTTAAAAGGTGCATTAGAATTATCAGATAAAGTAATCGTAACAAATGATAATCCTAGGAAAGAAGATCCATATAATATAGTAAATGATATGTTAGAAGGAAATAAATCAGCAACTAATTATGAAGTTATACTAGATAGAAAACAAGCAATAAAAAGAGGAATATCGTTATTAGAAGAAAATGATACTTTGATGATTTTAGGAAAAGGACATGAAAATTATCAGATAATAGGTGATACAAAATATCACCATGATGATAAGGAAACAGTTTTGCAATATATAAAGAAGAGGTGATGTACAAATGCTAATGCTAACAAAATCAGTTTTGGCAATGATGATTGGCTTTTTACTTTCAACATTAACTGGTTTAATTTTAATACCATTATTAAGAAGGTTAAAGGTCAGTCAAAGAATAAGTATATATGTAAAAGAAAGTCACGCTAAAAAAGCAGGAACTCCAACAATGGGTGGTTTGATATTTATTATTCCAACTCTTGTTACAACCTTGATATTATTTTTACTAGGTAAAATGGAGTTTAGCACAAATTTAGTTATAGTAGTATTTGTAATGTTAGCATACGCAATTGTTGGTTTTATAGATGATTATTTAATAATAAAAAGAAAATCCAACTTAGGTCTTACAGAAGTACAAAAATTATTTGGGCAAATAATAATAGCCATAGTATTCTTCTATTTATATATGAAAAGTGGTGCAAGTACATTATTTTGGATAGATGCACTAGGAATAAAAGTTGATATTGGATGGCTATATGGAGTAATGGTTTTATTCTTCCTAGTAGGATTTTCAAATGCTGTTAATATAACAGATGGTCTAGATGGTCTATCAGGTGGTCTTTCTGTTATAAGTTTTCTAGTATTAGGACTTGTAACTTGGGCTACAAGTTGGTTAGCAGGGTACGAAGATATCGCTTTATTTTGTTTTATATTAGTAGGTAGTTTAATGGGATTCTTAATATTTAATACTAATCCAGCCAAAGTGTTTATGGGAGATACTGGTTCATTAGCATTAGGTGGTGTAATGGCAACTATTGCAATACTTACAAGACATGAACTATTACTAGTTGTAATAGCAGGAGTATTTGTAATAGAAACTCTAACAGTTATCTTGCAAATATTCTGGATTAAGGTATTGCATAGGAAATTATTTCTTATGACACCACTGCACCATCATTTTGAAAAATTAGGATGGCATGAAAGGGATATAGTTAAATTATTTTGGGTAATTGGTTTGATTTTGGGAATGGCAGCAATTACATATGGAGTATGGATATAATGAAAAAAATACTCCAAAAACCTGATATAATTTTAACTGTCGCAGTAATAATCATATCAATATTTGGAATACTGATGATTTACTCATCATCATATGTTTGGGCAGAATATAAATTTGATGACCCATTTAAATATATGAAATCTCAAGCAATGTTTTTTATAATAGGAGTCGTACTAATGTATATAGTTAGTAGAATCCCTTATGAGTTGTATAGGAAGTATGCACTTGTTTTATTAGGTAGTTGTATGCTTCTTTTAATTTTAGTAATTATACCTGGAATAGGTACTGTTAGAAATGGTAGTAGAAGTTGGTTTGGTATTGGTGGATTTGGTATACAACCTAGTGAATTTACTAAACTTGCTCTTATAATATTTGTAGCAAAGTATATGTCTAATTATCAAAAAGACATAAAAACATTTAAAAAAGGAATTGTTCCCATCTTAGGAATAACTATGCTAGTATTTGCACTTATTATGCTACAACCAGATTTTGGTACTGGCGTAATAATAGTTATGACAATTATTGCACTTATGTACATAGGTGGAGTAAATATGAAGTTTTTCATAATCGCTGGAATAATAGGAGTATTAGGAGCAGTAGGACTTATAATAATAGCACCATATCGTCTAAAAAGAATAATATCATTCATAAATCCATGGGAAGATCCACTAGGATCAGGATTTCAAATAATACAAAGTTTATATGCAATAGGACCAGGTGGACTTTTAGGTATGGGAATAGGAGAATCAATACAAAAACACTTCTATTTACCAGAGCCACAAACTGACTTTATATTCTCAATAATATCAGAAGAATTTGGCTTTTTAGGTGTTGCAATAGTAGCAGGACTTCTAATTACAATAATATATAGAGGTCTTAAAATAGCAAAAAATGCGAATGATTTATTTTCAAAATATATTGCCTTTGGTATAACATTTGGTCTTGCTTTCCAAGCAATACTTAATCTAATGGTAGTTGTTGGATTAATACCAGTAACAGGAGTAACATTACCATTTTTATCATATGGTGGTTCTAGTTTATTAATAACTTTAGTAAGTATAGGAATACTATTAAATATTAGTAGGCATACACCTAATACTTAATAGGTTTCCTCATTTTCGATTTTGATGTGGCATAATTCTACAAATATCAACAAATTGGCGTGATAATATAAGAAATATTTGTTGGGGGTATTTGGATGAATGAATTAATGATAGAAGAAATTAAAATAGAAGATATGATATATGAAATAAGAGGAAAGCAGGTCATGCTTGATAGTAATCTTGCAAAATTATATGGAGTGGGGACGAAGAGAATTAATGAGGCAGTAAAAAATAATCCCAATAAATTTCCAGAAAGATTTTCATGGAAATTAACACAAATAGAAAGTCAGAATTTTTTGGTCGAAAATTTCGACAAAAAAAGTATTGAGACTCGTGGAGGAAGATTTAAAAATCAGCGGGTTTTTACAGAACAATGTGTTGCCATGCTTGCTACGATTTTAAAATCTAAAATTGCAACAGAAATAAGTATTAAAATAATGGATGCACTTGTTTTAATGCGACATTTAATTGCAGATAATAAGGATGTTTATAAATCGTTAAATAGCATTAACAATAAATTAATAGAACACGACGAAAAATTAAATTATTTGTTTTCTAAATTTGATAAAAAAGGACAATTGCTTTTACCAGGTAAAACTTATGATGCTTACTCTGAAATTATAGATATTTTAAGCGAAATCAAGAATGAAATTATAATTATAGATAGTTATGTTGATAGAACGTTATTTGATTTTATCAAAAATATTAATTCTAAAATAATTGTTATTACAAGTAATAAAACAAAACTTACTGATATAGAAATAGTTAAATTTAATAAGCAGTATAATAAATTAGAAGTAATTTATAACAACACTTTTCATGATCGCTACTTTATTATTGATAGAAAAAAGGTATTTCATATTGGTACTTCACTAAATCATATTGGTGAAAAACTATTTTCTATTAATAAATTAGAGGACAAGATTGCAAAAGAACACTTAATTAATTATGTTCTTAAAATTATAAAAAACAGTTATTTGGAAGTATGACCTCTATTTTCCAGTTACTTTGTAAGTGTAACCTAGTAAAATTCAGTTACAATTGCAATATCTAGGGGTAAGTTCTGCTAGGTAACTGAAAACGACAATGAAAATAATCATTTATTTTATAAGAAATTTAGAGAGTTTAATAAAAATACAAAATATAAAAAATTGATAAAAATAAGTAAAAATACATTAAAATACAAAATTTTGCAGATAAAAAGTAGGGGTAATTTTACCATTACTACAAAGAAGTTAATTTGAGTAATACCAAAAATATCTCACTAAAAAAAATATACATGTTTTATTAAATTCTGTATACAATATTGATATACATTGTATTAAAAAAGTAATACAATGTATTGACGTTTTTATAGAATAATTCTATAATAATAATAGAAATGAGGGATAATATGGAATCTTTAACTTTAAATGTTCGAGTAGACGCTAATGATAAGAAATGTTTTGAGCAATTTTGTAATAGTGTTGGTATGAATGTTTCAACTGCAGTAAATATGTTTATCAAAGCAGTATTAAGAGAACAAAAATTACCATTTGAAGTACGTTCAGATGATTTTGAAGAAACAATCTACAACAAATTAAAAGAAGCAGAACAAGAAATGGATAAAACAACAAAGCGATATACTAAAGATGAGATTATAAAAAGCATAGATGATATTATAGGATAATAGCATGTATAAATTAGAATTTTTACCGATTGCAAAAAGCGATATAAACGATATCATTTATTATATTTCTAATAGTTTAAAAAATATTACTGCATCTAGAAAACTTCGAGATTTATTTATTGATAGTCTTGATAAAATTTTGGAGTTCCCATATGGATATCCTATTTATAAATATAAAAAAAATTTAAAAAATGAATATAGAAGTTTCAAAGTGAAAAATTTTCTTATGTTTTATACTATTGATGAAAAATATAAAATAATAACTGTTGTTAGAGTTTTATATCAAAAAATGTGAATTTTACTAAAATAACTTTATATATAAGGGATATATACCAGATTTTAAGCCACTTTTACTACCGATTTACTACTTTTAAATACAAGATAGATTTTAAACAAAAAATATGCCATCTTTCAAGATGTTACTAAATATGGTAAAATATTAGTAATTGGAGGAATAGAATATGAATAATTATAATTTACTTAAAAATGATAAAGAATTAAATAATATTATTGATTCAATAAATAAAGTTAATGAAAATAATTTACTAGCCTGTCATGGAAGATATCATACTACATTTGTAATAAACACTATTGAGAAATTACTATCAATACTTAATTTCGAGGAAGATATCATAGAATTAGGAAAAATTGCTGGTCTATTACACGATATAGGTACAATAGAAGGTAAAAAGGGACACGCATATCGAAGTAGTGAAATGTGCATACACTTTTTAGATAAAACAAACCTATCACAGGAGAACAAAGATACAATAATTCATGCAATTGAAGACCATTCAAATGGGAATGAAATAAATAGTCCAGTTGGGGCAGCCCTTCTACTTGCAGATAAAATTGATATTTCAAAAAATAGAGTTTTAGAACTAGGAAAACAAGATCGATGGCATAGCAACTTGTTAAATATTGAAGAAACTATTTTAACAGTTGAAGATAAAAATATAATAATAAATTATATTGTAAATGATAAATTTTCTAGAGAAATATTATCAGAAGAATGGAAAAAAGGAATAACAATTCCTATTAAAGCTAGCAACTATTTTGGTTGTAATTGTATTTTTCAACTTAATGGAAATATAGTTGATTTTGCTTAGAACTATTTGAGCAAATAATTTATAATTGGGTTTTAATATTATTCTTTAAATTTTAAATTCTGCTACATGCTACATGCTTCATAATAAGGGTAATACTATGCCTTATTATGGCGAGGACTTTAGTGGCTACGCCACTAGTCTCGCTTATAATATTTTTAACTATTATGTCATTGCATAGTAGTTTTTTTAAACATTTAAATCATACAAAAAATCAATACTATAAAATTTACTACTTTTGAAAGTGAAAATATAAGAAATTATAACAATATATGTGATAATCTTCTAAAAATAAAAATATCATAAACGCTTATAAATAAAGGTTATAAAGACATTTAAGAACATATGAGGAGATACACATAAAAATACAATATTTTTATATGAAAAAATGAATATTAGCAAGATATTAGAACAATAAATTATATTTGTCTAAAAACTTTTATACTGAAATTTTAGGAAAATAATTGTCTGATAAAGACATTCATTATTTTCTTTTTTCATAATATATTTTATAGAGGTGAGCATTCTATGAGACGAATAAGCAAAAGTGGTGTAAAAAGAAAACTAGATATTAAATATATTCATAAAGATAATGGTATAAAATACCTCTTTAGTAGAATTATATACTAGAGAGTTATTTTATGAATAATATAGATATAAAATAATTAAAAATAGAAGATATGATATATGAAATAAGAGGACATCAAGTTATGCTAGAGAGCAATTTAGCCAGTTTATTTGGCTATTAAACAAAGCAATTGAATAGGCAGGTACAAAGAAATATTAATAGTTTCCAAATATATATTGTTTTCAACTGACCATAAATGAGTATAATTTTTTAAGGTGTCATTTTGGTACCTTAAAAAACAAGCGTGTTCATCATATGAAATATCTTCCATATGTATTTACAAAACATGGTATAACTATGCTTGCAGGAATACAAAAAAGTGATATTGCTATTGATATGAGTCTCAGAATAGTAGAGACTTTTATATCTATGAAAAAATACATATCAAATAGTTTAATAGAACATAAACATATAAATAGTTTAGTATTAGAACATGAAATTGATATAAAACTATTGCAAGAATCATTTGATAAATTAAACGAAAATAAAAGTATAAATGGATTATTCTTTGAAGGACAAATTTATGATTCATATTCTATTTTAATAGACATATTAAATACATCAACCAAAAACATTATTATAATAGATAATAAATATTTATATCATTGTGGAGCATCCCTAAATGATTTAGGCAAGAAATGTTTTGCAATAGTAAAAATTGAAAATAAAATTTGGTGAGATATGTTAAATAATTATATAATAGATATGATATAATTAGATTAATAGAAAAATAAATATAAAGTAGAAGGTTAAGTAAAATGAATAGTGAATTTTCTAACATATTAAAACCATTTAAAATAATTTTTATAATTCTAATTATAGAGTTTCTTTTAACATTTTCTTTTTTTACTGCATACTATGCTAAGTACGACAAGAATTTATTTGAAGTAAAAATAAATGACAATTTAATTAAATGTTATTACAGTGAAAAATATAGTAATGGCTTTATAATTAACACAGGTACTTCTGATTATAATGATGTTGAGAATGATATAAATGAAATTGAGTTTAATAATAAAGTGTACCTTGATTTAGATGAATATGAATTATATTATAAAAATGGAAATAGGGCATCTGCAATAACTGATTGGCACAAAAACGAAAATCTAAATTATAAAAAGGTTAAGGGTACAACAATAAAACTTCAAATTAAAAGGAAAAACAAAGTATTATATGATGGAGATTATATAAAAGATATAAGTGAATATGTAAATGAAAATGGAAGATATTTCATACATATATACTCTACTAGAAAAGAAAATTTAATAACAAAAGTAGAAACTCATATAAGTTTCAATTTTATATTTGGAGGTGGAAATCATGATGAAAAAAATTAAGCAGCATCTCCACAAATATTTTTTCTATGATATTTTTGCAATTGGTATATTTATATTAATTAATATAGTTTTTATAAAATTTATTCATGATAGTAACATTAATAAACAAATCGAAAATGATTATTCTAGTTATAACAATGTTATATATCAATTATATGAACTAAAACCTTCTATGTTTGATTTTGATGAAAATGATATTGCAGTTTTAAAAATGGACGATTTGGTAAAGACAGTGATAAATGAAGAAGGAATTTATGAAACAGTGCCCCAGACAATGATACGACTAACTAAAGATCAAGATCAGTGTATGGGATATATAATAGTAAAAAGAAATAACAATAAATTTGATATAGATTATTCGCATATATGTGATATGCTTGATTACTAATAATAAAAATAAGAGGTATTTATGAATGAAGTAATAATTGAATTAGATAATTTAAAAGATCTTAAAAAAATTATAAGAAAAAATAAAGATAATGATAATATAAAAATATTGTTTAAATATAATGGCAAATTATATGAAAAAAAGGATGAAAGTATAAAAGAATATGATAAATATCTAGAAGTAATAGAAGCATTTAACATTAAAGATAAAAGAAAACGATTAAGTTATATTTATGATAATTTATGTACTTATTTTGATAATGATATGAAGAAAAATAACTACTGTGAGTTTAAAAATGGTACGTGTATAGCAAACAGATTAAAAAGGTCAGTTCATGCATATAATGGCTGTTGCTATAAAAGAGGAAAATTATGTGAGTTTTTAACCGATAAAGGTTGTATTAACCCTAATCCAACATGCAAGATATTTATGTGTTCATACCTTAATAAAGTAAAAAAAGTACCAAATTATGATACTAGGAAAATACTAATTACATCATGCTTCTTAGATTTAAAAGGACATAATTTTTTTAAATCTAACTATTTTATAACTAAGAGTGAATTTATAGATAAATATATTAATAAAGTAGGGTAATTTTTTTGCCTATTATTTCTATAAATCCTTCGTCTTTTAAATTCTTTAATTCTCTTGTCATAGCACTTCTATCAGTTGCTAAATATTCAGCAAGTTCAGTAAAACTAATTTGTAGGTATATTTTTTTAGAACCACTTTTTTTAGATGAAATTTTAAAATATTCAAGTAATCTATTTCTTATAGTTTTTTTTGTTAGAATTTCTATTCTTTCATTTTTTAATTTCATACTATTAGAAGTTATTTGAAGTAAATTTTTAATAAACTTATTATAGAATATACAATTATTATAATCTTTTAAAATAACCCTATCATATTCAATTATAGCAATTTTAGTATCCTCTTTTGTAATAATATCATATTCACTATTAGAAACTGATAATATAGTTGAACCAAATACATCATTTTCATATAACTCATTAGTTATTATTCTATTTCCATTATAATCATTTCTAATTATTTGTATACATCCAGATAATATAATAAAAAATGTATTATCATTTTTGGACCTTGACAATATAGTTAACTCTTTTTTAAATGTAAATATATCAGCCTCTATTAATTTCAATAATTTATCTTTATCCTCTGTAGCAATACCATTAAATATATTTATCATATTTACACCTCATAATTAAATAATATCATATTTTCAAAAATGTTGCAATTGCAACAATGCTTTTCGCCTAGGTTGTGTTATATTAGTTATGATTTGGAAAGTAGGAGGTAGTATTTGTGAAAGTAATAAAAAGAGAAGGATATATGGTAGATTATTGCCCAGATAAAATAGAAGCGGCAATACAAAAAGCAAATTTAGAAGTAGATGAGGAACAACAGGCTTCTAATGCCCAAATAAAAAATATCATAAAATATATTGAAAAATTAGGCAAAAAACGTATGTTAGTTGAAGACATACAAGATATTATTGAAATGAAATTAATGTCAATTGGTAAATATGAACTTGCTAAAAAGTATATTACATATAGATATACAAGAGAATTAGTAAGAAAAAGCAATACAACAGATTTAGCAATTAAAGAACTAATTGATGGAGAAAGTGAGTATTGGAATACTGAAAATTCAAATAAAAATGCTAAAATAGTTACTACTCAAAGAGATTATTTAGCAGGAATAACTAGTGTTGATATAACAAGAAGGTTTTTACTTCCAGAGGATATTGTTAAAGCACATGACGAAGGAATAATACATTTCCATGATGCTGATTATTTTGCACAAAATGCTTTACACAATTGTGACTTAATAAACTTAGATGATATGCTTCAAAATGGTACTAATATAAATGGTATTATGATAGAAAAACCACATAGATTTTTAACTGCTATGACGATTGCAACACAAATAATAACAGCAGTAGCGTCTTCCCAATATGGAGGTGCAACTATCACACTTACACATCTAGCACCATTTGTTAGAGAAAGTTACAATAAATACTTGAAAAAATATGAACAAAGAAAACTAACTAAAGAGCAATGTGAAAAGTTTGCTAAAGAAGATCTTGCAAAAGAAATTACTGATGGAGTTCAAACATTCCAATATCAAATAAATTCAATGACAACTACAAATGGACAAGCACCATTCTTAAGTGTTTGTATGTACTTAGGCGAAACAGATGAATATAAAGAAGAATTAGCAATGATTATCGAGGAAACTTTAAAGCAACGTATTGAAGGTATGAAAAATGATAAAGGTGTTTATATAACACCAGCATTTCCAAAACTTTTATATGTTCTTGAAGAAGATAATATTAAAGAAGATGGCAAATATTACTATTTAACTAAATTAGCAGCAGAGTGTACTGCAAAACGCATGGTACCAGATTATATTTCCGAGAAAATGATGAAAAAACTTAAAATCGACAAAAATGGAAATGGTAACTGTTATCCATGTATGGGATGTCGTTCATTCCTAACCCCTTATGTAGATGATAATGGTAAACCAAAATACTATGGTAGATTTAACCAAGGAGTTGTTACGGTAAACTTAGTAGATGTAGCACTTACTGCTGATAAAGATTTTGATCTTTTCTGGAAGGTATTTGATGAAAGACTAGAACTATGTCATAGGGCCTTACAAATAAGACATAAGAGATTAAGTAAAGTAAACTCAAATGCAGCACCTATATTATGGCAATATGGAGCACTTGCGAGATTAAATAAGGGGGAAAGTATACATGAATTACTACACCATGGATATTCAACTATTTCACTTGGTTATGCAGGACTTTATGAATGCGTAAAACATATGACAGGTAAAAGTCACACAGATAATGGTGAAGGTAAAGAGTTTGGACTTAAAGTAATGCAAAGAATGGTTGATAAATGTAATGAATGGAAGAAAGAAGAAGACATTGATTACAGTGTATATGGAACTCCTATTGAATCAACTACTTATAAATTTGCTAAATGTTTAAGAGAAAGATTTGGTAAAATAAAAGGAATTACAGATAGAGACTATATAACTAATTCATATCATGTACCAGTATTTGAAGAAATAGATGCATTTACAAAATTAAAATTAGAAAGTGAATTTCAACAGCTAAGTCCAGGTGGAGCAATTTCATATGTTGAAACACCAAATTTAACTAATAACTTGGATGTAGTAATAGAAATTATTAAATTCATATATGACAACATAATGTATGCAGAATTAAATACAAAATCGGATTATTGCCAAGAATGTGGCTATACTGGTGAAATACTAATAGATGATAATCTTGAATGGTATTGTCCAAATTGTGGTAATAGAGATCACGATAAATTAAATGTTGCTAGACGTACATGTGGTTATATAGGTGCTAACTTCTGGAATAAAGGAAGGACACAAGAAATAAAAGAAAGAGTAATACATGTAGATAATAAAGATGATGATGAGTAATATGAGATATAATAAAATAAGAAAAATGGATGTATCAAATGGTCCAGGGGTCAGGGTGTCAATATTTATGCAAGGATGTACATTTAATTGTAAGAGTTGCTTTAACCCTGAAACTCATGATTTTAATGGTGGAAAAGAATTTACTTGTGATACAATAAATAGAGTTCTTGAACTATGCTCTAAAGAATATATTGTTGGCCTATCAATTTTAGGTGGAGAACCACTTAATCCAAAAAATATTGATGGCTCAACTAAACTTGCACGCATATTTAAAGAAAAATATCCTAATAAAACACTTTGGATATGGAGTGGATATTTATTTGACGAATATTTAAAAGATAAAGAGATATTAAACTATATAGATGTATTAGTAGATGGCTTATTTAAAGAAGAACTTAGTAATCCAACTTTAAAATGGAGAGGTTCGTCTAATCAAAGAGTAATAGATGTAAAAAAATCTTTAAATAATAAAAGTATAGTATTATTTGAAAATGAAGAAGTAACAGTATAAGGAGTGTTTATGAAAATTAGAGGTTTTGAAATTGCAAAAGGATATGAGGATAAAAATATTAATTTACCAATAAGAAAGACAAAAAGCTCAGCAGGTTATGACTTTGAAGCAGCAGAAGATTGTGTAATTGAACCATTTAAACATGGAGTAAAACCAACGCTAGTAAAAACAGGTATAAAAGCATATATGCAAGATGATGAATATTTAATGCTATGTAATAGAAGTTCTAATCCAGGTAAAAGAGGTCTTGTACTTTCTAATGGTGTTGGAATAGTAGATGCAGATTATTATGGAAACGACGATAACGATGGTTTAATAATGTTTTCATTCTATAACATAAAAGAAGAACCAGTAGAAATTAAAAAAGGTGATACTATAGGACAAGGTATATTTGTAAAATATAATATAGCAGATTTAGATGATGCAACAGGAGCGCGTACTGGTGGATTTGGATCAACAGATAAATAAGAATCTTGACGATTCTTTTTTTTATGTATAATACTTGATAAAAGCGGGATTGTTATAAGAAAAATATGTATTCAAAATTTACAAATATTAATAGTAAATCAAGAAGAAATACTAACTTAAGATGTATAATGGGATAGCCAAAATAAAGAATATAATTATGATAATATTTTAGAAGATTCAATTGAAGATATATGTAAAAGAAGAAAGTGTAAAATAATAAAGACAAATAGATGGTATCATAGTATAGAAAAAGAAATGGATAAATATTACAATTACAAACACTAATTAAATATTCTAATATTTCCCCTAAAACATACAATTAAGTATAAGATAATATCTTAATTGATATAGTATCGTTTAAATAAATATGATATAATGATAAAGGTGATAATATGAGGGTTATTATTAGTGCTGGTGGTACAGGTGGACATATTTATCCAGCCTTAGCAATAATAGATGAAATAAAGAAAAAAGATAAAGAATACGAAATTTTATATATAGGTACAACAGATAGAATGGAACGTGACATCGTGCCTAATCTTGGAATAAAATATGAAGCAATTGAAATAAGGGGTTTAAGAAGAAGTTTAAGCCCATCTAACTTAAAAACATTTACTTTATTTTTAAAAGCAATAAAAAAATGCAAGAGAATAATGGAAGATTTTAAACCAGATATAGTAATAGGAGCAGGTGGTTATGTAACATTACCAGTATTGATTGCTGCTAATAAAAAACACATTAAAACAGTAATACATGAACAAAATAGTATACCTGGTTTAACCAATAAAATGTTAAGCAAAAAAGCAGAAAAGATATTTGTATCTTTTGAAAGTAGTGCATCATATTTTGATTCTAAAAAAACGGTATATACTGGAAATCCATCATCAGAAAGTGTATTAAATACTAAAAAAGCAAATAAACTAGATTATGGATTAAAACAATCTAAAAAATTAGTTACTATAGTCATGGGCTCACTTGGATCAGAAAAAGTAAATTCAATAATGAAAAGTATTTTACCAAAATTTGAAGGTAAAAGATATGAAGTTTTATTTGTAACAGGTAAATCATATTATACTGAATTTATTAAGAATTTAAAATTGCCAGAAAATGTAAAAGTAGTTGAATATATAAATAATATTGGTGGTATTTTAAAAAATACTGATATTATGGTATCACGAGCAGGGGCATCTATTATGATGGAACTTACTCTTCTTAAAATACCTACTATATATATACCAAGCCCATATGTTACAAATAATCATCAATATAAGAATGCAATGAGTTTAGTTGAAAAAAATGCAGCACTTATATTAGAAGAATCATCTTTAACTTGTGATTCCTTAATTAAATTAATAGATGATACAATATATAATGAAGAAAAAATAAAAGAGATAAAGAAAAACTTAGAAAGTTTAAGTATAAGTGGAAGTGCCACTTTAATATATAATGAATTAAAGAAAATAGTTGGATAGGAGTACCAAAATGAAAGATATAATTGACTTCATCAAGAATAATAAAATCGGAGATTATAAAGAGAATGCTTTAATGTCAACATATACAACATATAAGGTTGGGGGTAAGGCAAAAATTTTAGTATTTCCTAAGGATGTAGAAAAATTAATATTATTACTAAAAGAATTAAAAGAAAATAGTATAAATTATAAAGTAATAGGTAATGGATCAAATTTAATATTTTCAGATAATGAATATAATGGTGTTTTAATAAAACTAGATAATTTTAATAGTTTAGAAATAGATGATACAAAAATAACAGTAGGGGCATCTTATAGTTTAATAAAACTTTCTAATAAGGCATGTTTCCTAGGACTTACGGGACTAGAATTTGCAGCAGGTATTCCTGGTACAGTAGGTGGGAGTATATATATGAATGCTGGTGCTTATAACAGTGATATGGGATATATAGTAAGGGAAGTATCAGTATTAAATCCTAAATGTGAAATAGAAACACTATATAATAAAGACTTAGATTTTCACTATAGGTCATCATTCTTTCAAAAAAACAAAGATTATATAGTAATAGGTGCTGTTATAGTATTAAAAAAGGGTGATAAACAGTTAATTAAGGAAATAATGGAAGATAGAAAACAAAGAAGGTTATCATCCCAACCATTAGAATACCCATCAGCAGGAAGTGTATTTAGAAACCCAGAAGGTAATTTCGCTGGAAAATTAATAGAAGATTGTGGACTAAAAGGATATAAATTAGGTGGTGCAAGAATTAGTCAAAAACATGCTAACTTTGTAATTAATGAAGATAATGCAACTGCAGAAGATATTAGAAACTTAATATTACTAGCAAGAGACAAAGTAAAAGAAAAATATAATATTGAACTAAAAATTGAACAAGAATTTGTAAATTGGTGAGAGTGATACAATGGCAAAAAAAGTTAAGAAAAAAAGAAAAATAAATTTACCAAAGGTATTAATAGCAATTTTAATAGCAATACTAATTATATATTTACTAGTAACATTAGTAATTAAGTTTCTTAACTTAAATATAAAAAATATATATATAATAAATAACAATTTACTTAGTGATCAAGAGATAATTGAATTATCTAAATTAGAAGATTATCCATCTTTTCTTTTTACTAGTAGTAAAAAAATAAAGGAAAAACTAAAAGGTAATGTACTAATAAAAGATGTTAATATAATAAAAAAAATGGATATGAGTATAACTTTAGACATTACTGAATATGAAGTATTATTTTATAATGAATCATTAAAAGAAACTGTAATAGAAAATGGTGAATCAATAAAACAAGAAAATATATATAATTTACCAATACTTATAAACAATCCTGAAAAAACATTACCAAAAGATATATTTGATAATTTAGTTAAAAAGTATGTACAAATAGATAAAAGCGTAAGAGAAAAAATATCAGAAATAAAATATGATCCAAATAGAGAAGTAGATAATGAAAGATTTATATTAACTATGAAAGATGGAAATTATGTATATATAACTTTGACAAAAATAAAAAATATTAATAATTATGAACAAATTTTACCAAGTTTAGAACAAAAAAAGGGATTTCTTTATTTAGACTCAGGACAATATTTTGAAATATTTAAGTAAATTTAATTACATATTATATGTAATTTTTTTCTTTCCAAAAATTAGTTTAAAAAATTTAAAATTATTATTGTTTAACATCAATTAATCTGCTATAATAACTAACCAGGTGAAGCAGTATGGAATTTAACGATGATAATCTTACTAAAGAAGATATTAGGAAATCTTTAGAATTTATGAAACAAGGTATAGAGTTCTATAAATCAGAGTATGCTGGAAGAACATATATATATGACCTAAATTATGAACAAATTTTAATAAAGATTCCTGATTTTACTGTGCCACATTTATTAGGATATGATTTAAATGGAGAGGGCACTTGGCTTGAATATATAGGAAGCAAAAGAGTAAAAATTAATTCGTTAGAATGGCTAGAAGAATTTGTAAAATCGGTAGAATTTATAGAATACATGGTTTTTAAAAGGAAAGAACCAAAATTAGTTAACTTTTCCAAAATTATGTTTAAATCACAACACTTTTGTAATATGAGTTTGGAAAAAAATAGTGCATTTTTATTTGACTCAAAAATCGGTAGAAATATGATAAGACATATTGGAATTTTTGGTAATGAAGAACTTACAACAATTAGATTGATTAAAAGCAAAAAACAAAGTCAATTACTATATACTCCAAGGTCATTATATGTATATGACAATGATTTTAAATATATTAGATTAAAAATTCCTCAAAAACTTACTATTTCTGAGAGAAACAAAACTATATATCCAAACGGTTTATATTCTAGCGATAGTATAGAAGAATTAAAACAAAAAATCAAAAATTTTAGATAATAACGCTTGTAGTAGGAGGAAGTCCATATGATGAAGACAAATTTACCAGTTATACTCTTAAGAGGGCTAGTACTGTTACCTAATTCTGAAATAAGATTAGAAATTACAAAAGAAGTAGATAAAAAAATGATACAGACTTCTGAAATATTTCATGATAATCACATATTAGTAGTAACTACAATAGATCCACTAGAAGAAGAACCAGATATAGATGATCTACCAAGATTAGGCGTTATTGGAAAAATTAAATCAAGTATTGAAATAGATGATTCTAGATTAAGAGTAGTTATAAAAGGTGTTAACAGAGTAAATGTATTTAACTACATAAAATTTGATGAAAATGAAACTCTAGAAAGTGTAATAGGACCTACCGCACCAATAACAATACAAGAAAAAGAAGAAAAAGCATACAAAAAGATTTTACTTAAAGAATTACAAAACTATGTTAATTCAATACCAACTATAAGTAATACTGTATTATCTGCAGTAAATCCAAATGATACATTAGGAAAATTAACAGATGTGATAACTAGTTATATGCCTCTTGATTTTGAAAGAAAAATGTTATATCTAAACACTATAAATCCAATAGATAGATTTAAAATGATAATAGAAGATTTTAGATATGATGAAGAAGAATTTGAAATAGAACAACAAATAGATACAGAACTAAAAATAGAATTAGATGAAACTCAAAAAGAATATATTTTAAGAGAAAAATTGAGGATTATAAAAGAAGAACTTGGAGATACATCTATTAAAGAAATAGAAATAGATAAAATAAAAGAAAAAATATCTAACTTAAAACTACCAGAGAATGTAAAAAATACTTTGGATATAGAACTTAAAAAATATGAATCTATGCCAGTCGCATCCCCAGAGATAGGACAAACTAGAAATTATATTGATTGGATAATTAACTTGCCATGGCAAGACTACACAGAAGATATAAATGATTTAAAAATTGTTAGAAAAAGTTTAGATGAGTCACATTATGGCTTAGATAAAATAAAACTAAGAATCATAGAATACCTAGCTGTTAAACAAATGTCAAACAATCTAAATGGTCCGATTATATGTTTAGTAGGACCTCCTGGTACAGGAAAAACCTCACTTGCTAAATCAATTGCAAAAGCAATAAATAGAAAGTTTACTAAGATAACTGTTGGTGGCATTAGTGATGATGCAGAATTAATAGGACACAGAAGAACATACATTGGCTCAGCACCTGGTAGAATAATTCAAGGGTTAAAAAAATCAGGGAGTTCTAATCCAGTATTCTTAATAGATGAAATTGATAAAATGTCAAAAGATTATAAAGGGGATCCTGCCAATATTTTATTAGAAATATTAGATCCAGAACAAAATAAAACATTCTCAGATAACTATATAGAACTAGATTATGACCTATCAAAAGTATTATTTATCGCAACTGCAAACTATATATCACAAATTCCAGAAGCACTTCTAGATAGATTAGAAATAATAGAATTAACTAGTTATACAGAATTTGAAAAACAAGATATTGCAATAAACTATCTTATACCTAAACGTTTAAGTGAACATAATATTGATGAAAATAAACTAAAAATAGATAGCGAAGTAATAAAGAAAATAATAAAAAATTATACTAAAGAAGCAGGTATTAGAGAACTAGATAGACAACTAACTACAATAATAAGAAAAATAGTAACAAAAATAGTAACAGATGAAGAAATTTTAGAATGTTATAACATAACACTATCTAATTTAGAAGAATACTTAGGAAAAGAAAAGTTTATTGATTTAGAATATGATAATAAAAATAAAATTGGTGTAGTAAATGGTATGTCATATACTAAATTTGGAGGAGACATATTGCCAATTGAAGTAATAAACTTTAAAGGAAAGGGTGAAATTACTTTAACTGGTAATCTAGGAGATGTTATTAAAGAAAGTGCTCGTATTGCACTAGATTATATAAAAAGTAACTATGAGTATTTTAAAATAGACTATGAGTGTTTCAAAAGAGATATTCATATCCACTTTCCAGAAGGGGCAATACCAAAAGATGGACCATCTGCTGGAATAGCACTTACTACAGCAATAATAAGTTCACTATCAAACCTAGAAATAGATCATACTATTTCAATGACAGGTGAGATAACATTAAATGGTGATGTACTTCCAATAGGCGGTCTTAGAGAAAAGACGATAGGTGCTTATAATAGAGGTATAAAAACAATAATAATTCCAGAAGAAAACAAAAGAGATCTAGATGATATACCAGAAGAAGTAAAACAAAATATAAAATTTATCACTGTTAAAAATTACAAACAAGTATATGAGTGTATAAAAAGAAATAATTAGTTATTTCTTTTTTTCATAAATTAATTATAACACCATATAATTAACTGAGAAGAAAGGAGATAAGTATGAGACAAGTAATACCATTTAAAAAAGATATAGTATTTAAAACAAAGTTAGAAGAAATAACAAGTATATCACTAGAACACAATTTAAAGTTGGACAATGACAATTTTATATCAGGAGAATTTATTATAAGTGGGGACTATAAAATATCAACAACAGGAAATAGATTAGAACTATTTAACTATAATATACCGTTTGATATTGCCTTAGATAATTCCTATATAGTAGAAGAATCAACAATAGATATTGAAGATTTTTACTATGAAATAGTAAATGATGATACTTTATCAGTGAATATTGAAGTTTCTATAGAAGGAGAACTAAAGAAAGAAGAATGTGTTGAAGATATTTTAATAGAATCTTTAGAAAAACAACCAACTGAATTAGAAAGTGAAAAGATAGATCAAATGTATAGTTTTTCTGGTAGTGAAGAGTTAATTGAAGATAGGGAGGATGTTACTATAACAAAAGATGAGATTATTGAAGAAGAACAAAAAATTGAGGTAGTAGAACAAAATGAAAATGTAAAAAGTTTATTTAGTGCAATAAATAGTGAAGAAGAAGAAACATTTACTACATATCATGTACATATAGTAAGAGAAGGCGAAGATATTGAAGCAATACTAAAAAAATATAGTATAACAAAAGAAGAATTTTTAAACTATAATTCTATAGATGAAATCGTTTTGGGGAACAAATTAATAATACCAGATGCCAAAGATGAATAATATAAGGAATACTTTAAAAAAATACGCTCTAAAACCAGTTAGATATACAATTAAGCAAAATGCTTATATTATCACGACTGATTCTGGGCGTTTTGTTTTAAAAAAAATAAATAGAAATAGAGATAGAAATAATATAGAAGAAACTAAGGAAATATATAACTATCTACAAACTAGGAGTTTTGAATACTTCCCAAAATTATTAAATGCAGATGATGAGGTAGAAATGTATGAATATATAGAAGATGTTAATACTCCAGAGGAACAAAAAGCAATAGATCTAGTAAGTATGATGAGTTTATTACATAATAAAACAACATATTATAAAGAAGTACCAATAGATACATTTAAAGAAAAATATGAGGACATTAAAAAACAACTAGATGAATTAACAAATTATTATGATAATCTAATAACAATAATAGAAACAAAAAAATTTATGAGTCCATCAGAATATCATTTAGCAAGAAATATCTCAATAGTTTTTTCATCAATAAACTTTTGCAAATACTATCTAGAAGAGTGGTATACACTAATAAATAAAAAAACAAAAATTAGATTAGTTACAGTACACAATAATTTAAGAACAGATCATATATTAGAAAATAAAAACCCATATTTAATAAGTTGGAATAAAGCAAATATTGATATACCAATATATGACTTTTATAACTTATATAAATACCACTATTTAGACTTTGATTTTGAAGAATTATATAATATATATTGTTCTAAATATCCACTACTAAAAGAAGAAAAAATGCTTTTATTTATACTCCTTGCTATTCCTCCTAAAGTAGAATTAAATAATAATGAACTTAAAAATTGTATTGCAATAAATAAGGCACTAGAATACATTTATAGAACTGAAAAACTAATAAAACCAGATACATTTAAGCAAACATCCAAAGAAACAGCACAATAATATTAGTAATATAAACATATTAACTCTTAGGAATAAAAATAAAGTAATTATTGTCTGATATATTATAAGTAATCCAAATATTAAAAGTAAAATACCCCAAAACACTCCAAAGAATGAACAAAAACGATTAAATTTATTAAACATATAAATCACCTAGTATAATATATGTTATAATATTAATATAGGTGATAATATGAAAAAGGGAAAATTAAAAATAAAAAACTGTATAATATTTTTAATAATACTAATATTAGTATTATACTTAGTAATTACATTAGTAAAAAACCTAACTACTAAGGAAGAAAAAGATAAATTACTAGTTAATCTAACTACTCTTACAGTAGATGAAATAAAAGACTATGCTAGTAAAAATAAATTAAATATTAATTTAATATATGAATATAACTATGATAAAGAAAATGGTGAAATAATTAGTCAATCAGTTAAAGAAGGAACTTCTCTAAAAAATATTAAAGAAATAGATATAGTTATATCTAAAGGTGGGATTGAAAAAGAAATATTAACCGAAAAAAATGTTAATGAAATGGGTAAGATTCCAGTAATGATGTATCATGGTATACATAACGTCGCATCAAGTGATACCGAATATACTGGTGGTAATGTAGATAAAGATGGTTACAATAGAACTTCTGAGGCATTTAGAGGTGATTTAGAAAAATATTACAGTATGGGTTATAGAATGATTAGATTGCAAGATTATGTAGATGGAAATATAGATGTCCCTTTAGGATATTCACCAATAGTATTAACTTTTGATGATGGAGCTTCTAATAATATTAAAGTTACAGGTTTAGATAGTAATGGCAATATAATAATAGATCCAAATAGTGCAGTAGGAATACTAGAAGAGTTTAAAAAGAAATATCCTGACTATAATGTAACAGCAACATTCTTTGTAAATGGTACTTTATTTAATCAAAAAGAATATGATGAAAAAATAATTAAATGGCTAATAGATAACGGTTATGATGTTGGTAATCATACTGAATCACACAATGATTTATCAGCAACAACAACAGAAAAGACACAAAGCGTAATAGCAAGTGTATATCAAAAATTAGAGTCAATTATACCTGGAAAATATGTTAATATAATTGCTCTTCCATTTGGAAAACCAACAAGTAGAACACATACTAATTACAATTATATATTAGAAGGTACATCTAATGGTTACTCCTATAAAACACATGCTGCATTAAGAGTAGGATGGGAACCAGAAGTATCACCATATAATAAAAACTTTAATATTACATACATAAAAAGATGTAGAGCATATGATAATAACGGAAAAGAATTTGATATAGAAAGTGTATTTAAAAATCTAGAAAAAACTAGATTTATATCAGATGGTTTTAAAGATGTTGTAACAATAAAAGAACAAGACAAAAATTTATTAAATGAAAATATTACAAATAAAAAAATAGTAACATACTAGCATTTCAAAAAAAGAAGTGCTTTTTTTGTATATAATAGGAAAATGCCAGATGTTAATCTAGTTCACGAATAGAAAACATAGTATTACCACAATAAGGACATTCCATTATTGGAATACAATTCTTGTTCTTAATAAATTTTAAAAACCCTATTTGTTCGTTGAAATATTGATTACAGAACGATTGTTTGATATAAATATGCTTAAGTTTAATGAAAACAGCAATTTATTTGCATTAGAAAGAAACAAAGGTTTAGCTTCAATTATAAAAGACATATACCAGACATTTGGTGGAGAAGATGTATATAGTTCTTTAGAAGAAAAAGCTTCCAATTTTCTATATATGATTGTAAAGAATCATGTATTTATAGATGGAAACAAAAGAATAGCGGCAACTCTATTTATTTACTTTCTACAATTTTATAATATATTGTATATAGATAATAAACAAATAATAGATAACAATATATTAACTTCTTTAACTCTTTTAATAGCAGAATCAAATCCAAAAGAAAAAGATATTATTGTTGATTTAGTTATAAATTTTTTATCCGATAAATAAAAATTATGTCTATGTAAAAGTTAGCAATTGAAAACTATAAAAAAATATTATATACTTATAATAGGTGATAGTATGAAATTAAATAATAAGGGATTTTTAATTACAGGAATACTTTATTCATTATTATTATTATTTTTAGTATTAATTATAGGAATGGTAGCAATATTAAGTGCTAGACAAAAAAAGTTAGATTATATATCGCATGATATTATAACTAGATTAAATGATAAATATGATTTTAATATTGCTAAAGTATGGGATTTTGATTATACAGGAGATTATCAAACATTTACAGTACCAACAGACGGGTATTATCAAGTTGAACTATGGGGAGCTCAAGGTGGTTCAATCACTGGAACTGGTTATACATATGATGGTAAAAATAGAGGAAGTTTAACCTATAATGGTGGGAATGGTGCATATACAAAAGGGACTATATATTTAACTAAGGGGGAGAATATATATATTTATGTTGGGGGTACAGTTAGTACCAACGTTAGTTTGGCTTCATCAGGAAATAATGATGCTGGTGGATATAATGGTGGTGGAACTATAAATGGCGGGCAAGGGAAATATGGTGCTCCTGGTGGTGGAGCTACTGATGTAAGATTAGTTTCTGGTTCATGGGATGACTTTAATAGTTTAAAATCTAGAATAATGGTAGCAGCAGGTGGTGGTGGTGCAAACTTTAGAAATCAAGGTTATGGTGAAGGAAATGGTGGGGCAGGTGGATCATTTTATGGGGTTAATGGTGAGGAAGCTCTAACCGAAGGTAGTTATTTTAGAGCCGACTATGCTCCTGGATATGGAATAGGTACAGGAGGAGGCCAAACGTATGGAGGATACTATATTCAGTATAATTTAAATGGCACAATAGAGGAAATTAGAACAGATGAAACTATTGGAAAATTTGGAAGAGGACCTAGTGGAAGTCAATCTGGTGGAGGATCTGGTTATTATGGCGGAGGTAGTGTTGGTCATGGCGGAGCAGGTGGTGGTTCATCATTTGTATCAGGACTTTATGGATGCGATGCAATATTAGAAAAATCAACTGCAAATGCTATAGTTCATACTGGACAACCTAACCATTATTCAGGAAAAGTGTTTTATAATGGTATTATGATAGCAGGCAACAGTGATATGCCAACGCATGATGGAAATGATACTATGACTGGTAATACTGGTAATGGATATGCAAAAATAAGCTTACTATCAAGTTCACCTCAAAGTTATACTGCAACTAATTTAGTTGCAAATGGTAGTTTTGAAGATGGAGAATCAGGATGGATAAAACGAACAGAAACTCAAACAATACTAGAAATAGATAATTCGAAATCAAGAAGTGGAAATTCATCAGCAAAATTAACGTCTCCATTGGATAATAATTCAATAGGTTTAACATCAAAATATAATGCTATATTAAATCATGTATATTATGCTTTAGCATATGTAAATCCATATAATTTTGAACATAATATTACAATTAGAATTGGATACCCAAGTGATAGTGATACTAATGGGACTAAAGTATGGGGAGCATATATGGGAAATGATCCTATAGGTGTAACAAAATCAGCAAGTTTTAGCAGAACGTCATATTTATATACGTTTAATAAACAAACTGCTAAGTTTGAGAATGATGGTACATCATTTAATATGATTACTATATGGAATAATACTAATAAACCAACAAATGTTGATGAATATTTTAATGTAGATGATGTCTTAGTAATAGATTTAACTGAAACATTTGGAGCAGGAAATGAACCATCTAAAGAATGGTGTGATGAAAATATATCTTATTTTGATGGAACAACAACTATTTACAAATAATTTAAAAATGATATAATAAAAATATAAAAACTGTGAACTTGAGGAGTATATATAAATTTATTTTAAAGAGAGTTAGTGTTTGGTGAGAACTAATAATAAATTATATAGAAGGTAGCAAGTGAGTTTAACTTTTAAGTAAATAGAAAGTTACGTGTACCTCGCGTTAAGAGTTTTGAGGCAAGTAAGTTTGCAAATTAAGGTGGTACCGCGTAAAATCACGTCCTTATGGATTAGTGATTTTTTTTAGTTATATAGGAGGATTTATGATAGATATTGATGAGATTTTTAAAGAGTATGTAGAATCTTATGATATGAGTAATATTAAAATTAAACTTAAATATAACCACAGTTATCGAGTCAAAAAATTATCACAAGATTTAAGTGAGTCTTTGAATCTCGATGAAGAAAATAAATATCTTGCCAGTTTAATAGGCTTACTTCATGATATAGGACGTTTTGAACAAGTAAAAATATATAATTCATTTGTTGATCACGAAACAATAGATCATGCAGATTTTGGTGTTAAAATATTATTTGAGGATGGATTAATAAGAAAGTTTATAAAAGATAATAAGTATGACAACATAATATATAATGCAATTAAAAATCATAATAAACTAAATATTGAGCCAGGTCTAGATGAAATATCATTATTACACTCTAAGATAATAAGAGATGCTGATAAAATAGATATATTATATATAAAATCAAATAAAGCAGAAAAAATTGTTGAAGAATATGGTCCTACTAAAGAAGTAGAAGAGGATTTCTTTAAAAATAAGTTAAGTGAAAATAAAAAAATAGTTACTAGTATTGATAATGTAATAAGAATTTTATCATTTTTGTATGATATTAATTATAGTTTTAGTTATAAATATATATTAGATAATAAATTAATTGAAAAATATTACAAAACAATTGGCAGTCCAAAAATATTAGAAAAACATTTTAATTATATATTAAAATATGTAAGAAAGAAGAGTGATGAAAATGTTAGATAAAAAATATAATCATAAACAAGTTGAAGATGGAAAATATGAAAATTGGAAAAATAAAGGTTATTTTGCATCAGGAGATCTTAGTCTAAAACCATATGCAATAGTTATACCTCCACCAAATGTAACTGGGCGTCTCCATTTAGGACATGCTTGGGATACTACATTACAAGATATTCTAATTAGATATAAAAGAATGAATGGATATGATGCATTATGGATTCCTGGTATGGATCATGCTGGTATTGCAACTCAAGCCAAAGTAGATGCTAAATTAAGAAGCGAAGGTATTGATCCAAGAAGTATGGATAGAAGCAAGTGGCTTAATATTGCTTGGAAGTGGAAAGAAGAGTATGCAGAAAATATCCATAATCAGTGGGCTAAACTAGGTCTTAGTCTAGATTATTCTAAAGAGAGATTTACCCTTGATGAAGGTTTATCAAAAGCAGTTAGAAAAGTATTTGTTGACCTTTATAATAAGGGATTAATTTATAGAGGAGAACGAATTATAAATTGGGACCCTCTTGCAATGACTGCACTATCTAATGAAGAAGTAATATATAAAGAAGTAAAAGGGGCTTTCTACCATATAAAATATTATATAGAAGGTACAAATGACTACTTAGATGTAGCAACTACTAGACCAGAAACTCTATTCGGTGATACTGCAGTTGCAGTAAATCCAAGTGATAAAAGATATAATAAATTAATTGGTAAAAATGTAATACTACCTATTGTAAAAAAATTAATTCCAATAGTAGGAGATATTCACGCTGATCCCGAATTTGGAACAGGTGTTGTAAAAATTACCCCTGCACATGATCCAAACGATTTTGAAGTAGGTAATAGACACAATCTAGAAAAAATAATAATTATGAATCCAAATGGTACTATGAATAAAAATGCAGGTAAATATGAAGGAATGGATAGATTTGAATGTAGAGAAGCACTACTTAATGATTTACAGGATCAAGACTTACTTATAAATATTGAAGAAATTACGCATTCAGTAGGACATTCTGAGAGAACAGATGTAATGGTTGAGCCTTACCTTTCAAAACAATGGTTTGTTAAAATGAGACCGCTAGCTAATAGAGTATTAGAAAATCAAAAAGATAAAGATAAGAAAGTTAACTTTATTCCAGAAAGATACGAAAAAACTATGAATCACTGGATGGAAATAACTTACGATTGGTGTATTTCAAGACAATTGTGGTGGGGCCATCAAATCCCAGCATGGTATAAGGAAGATAAGGTATACGTAGGAATGGAAGCCCCTAAAGAAGAAGGATGGGTACAAGACCCCGATGTACTAGATACTTGGTTTTCATCAGCACTTTGGCCATTTTCAACACTTGGTTGGCCAGAAGAAACAGAGGATTTAAAAAGATACTATCCAAATAATGTACTTGTAACTGGATATGATATAATACCATTTTGGGTAAATAGAATGACTTTTCAAGGCTTAGAGTTTACTGATAAACGTCCATTTAAGGATTGCCTAATACACGGCTTAATAAGAGATAAAATAGGCAGAAAAATGTCAAAATCACTAGGAAACGGAGTAGATCCAATGGATGTAATAGAAGAATATGGATGCGATTCACTAAGGTTTTTCCTAGCAACATCAACATCACCTGGTATGGACTTAAGATATGATGAAGAAAAAGTTAAATCTACATGGAATTTTATAAACAAATTATGGAATGCATCAAGATATGTATTAATGAATATAGAAAATTTAGAAGATAAAGAATTGACAAATATTGACAAATGGATACTAACTAAAACAAACAACCTAATTAGTAATGTTACTAAACATATGGAAAATTATGAATTTAATGTAGTAGGATCTGAAATATATAATTTTGTATGGACAGATTTTTGTGATTCATATATAGAATTATCTAAAATAGAACCAAACAAAAAAGTATTATTATATGTAGTTGAAACTATATTAAAACTTCTTCATCCATTTATGCCATATGTTACAGAAGAAATATATCAAATGTTACCAGATTCTAAAGAATCTATAATGATAAGTACTTATCCTAAATATGATAATAAAAAAGTATTTGATAAGGAGAGTAGTGACATTGATAAATTAATAGATATTATTACTAATATTAGAAATGCAAGACAATCTAATAATTTTGGTTCTAATTATATACTTGTAAATAACTTAAAGATTAAATACTTAATTGATGATTATAAAGATATAATATCTAAACTTACTAAAGCATCTTTTAGTACTGATATAAATGATAACTTTACATCAGTTGATATAATAACAAATTATGGTATAATTACTGCATATTATGACGGTAATAAAAATATAGATATTACATCTTTAATTAAAGAAAAAACTTCTCTTGAGAATAGTATTAATAGAAGAAAAAATTTATTATCTAATGAGGGATATATTAATAAAGCACCTGCTTCCTTAGTAGAACAAGAACGTGAAAAATTAAAGGAAGAGGAAACAAAACTTGAAATATTAAATTCTAAAATAGCAACTTTTTAAAAGGAATCTAAATAATGGATTTCTTTTTATTTAATCTACAAAACGATTATAATCGACAAATAAAGGTAGGATAATGAACATGGGTGATTTTATGAAAAAGAAAACTATTATATTATCAGTTTTATCTGTGTTTATAGGAGTACTATGTGGAAATATTATATTTTCTCAATATAAGGGAAACATTGAAAAAGTAGTTGCTAGTAGTGAACCTATTTATTTACTTCAGCAAGGAGTATACTCTTCACTAGAATCTATGGAAGAAAACACTACTAATTTAAGTGATTATTTATATGTAAAACAAGACGATAAATATTATGTTTATCTAGGTGTTACATCTAATAAAGATACTGCAAATAAACTAAAAGAAAGTTATAATAATGTTGATATATATGTAAAAGAAAACAATATTAGTAATGAAGGACTGATTTTAAAAATAAAGGAAAATGATAAGTCAATACAAGATGAAAATAATAAAAAAAATCTCCTATCTTTATCAAAAAAAAGTCTAGAAATATATGAGGAGACGATGAGGATTGCAAAAAGTTATTAATTTAATAAAAGATTTACCAGAAACAGAACGTCCACGAGAGCGTCTAGAAAGAGTAGGAGCATCTAACCTTACAACAGAAGAATTAATCGCTATAATACTTAAAACTGGTACAAAAGAAATGTCTGCTAAAGTACTTGCTACTAATGTTTTAGCAAGCATTAAAAAAATCTCTGATTTGACAAATATATCTATTAATACTTTAACTAGTATTAAAGGCGTTGGAAAAACCAAAGCAATAGAATTACTAGCAGCAATAGAACTTGGTAAAAGAGTCTATTCGTATAATGATATAAACAATATTTCATTTACAGATGCTGTGTCAATATATAACTATTATAGATTAAAATTATTTAATAAAAAACAAGAGTATTTTTATGTTGCTTATTTAGATAATAAAAAGAATTTTATAACAGATAAAAAATTGTTTATAGGTACTATTAATATGAGTGTAGTACATCCTAGAGAAATATTTAAAGAAGCATACCTTAATTCAGCAAGTTTTATAATATGTATACATAACCATCCATCAGGGGATCCACTACCAAGTAAAGAAGATATAAACTTAACAAATAGAATATTAGAAATAGGCAAAATAACTGCAATACCATTATTAGATCATATAGTAATTGGTAAAAATACATACTATAGTTTTTATGAAAATAATTGTTTGTAGTAAAATTTTGTATTATAATAAAAAAGGTGATATTAATGAATTACAAAAAGAAAAAATTTAAAATTAAATACCTAATAATAATATTAGTAGCAATAATACTATTACTTTTATTTTCTTTTGTAATTAAACGTGATGGAAAACTAACATTTATTGAAAAAATATTTAAGGATATTGCAAGTACAACTGTTAGTATAGTAAATAAACCAGTTAACTTTATTAGTGATAAAATTGATAAAAATAAAGAGATGAAAGAAGTATATAACAAATATAAATCAATTAAAGATAATACTGAAACAATAGATTTAATAAAGGCAGAAAATGAAAGTTTAAAAAAAGAAATACAAAAGTTAAAAGAAGTACAATCTATAAAGGAACAAATAACAGAATATGAATATGTAACAGCAACTATTATAAAAAGAAATGTAGGTCATTGGAATAATACAATTACTATAAACAAGGGTAGTTCTTCTGGATTAGAAGAAGGAATGGTAGTGATAGAAAATGGTGGAATGATAGGGGTATTAGAAAATGTTGCATACTATTCTTCTGATGTAAAGTTAATAACATCAGTTGAAATAAGTCCAAAAATATCAGTTGAAGTTAAAGACAATGAAAAAACAAGCCCAGGTCTTTTAGCAAGATACGATTCAAGTAATAAGATATTTACAATAGAAGGAATTAGTGAATATAAAAATATAGAAGTTGGTTCATATGTATACACAACATCTTATAATGAAAAAATACCTGCTGGAATATTAGTTGGAAAAGTAGTTAATGTAAAGAAAGATAACTATGATTTAGCAAAGATAGTTGAAATTACAAGCGATGTTGATTTTAATAATTTAAGATATGTAAAAGTTTTAAAAAAGGGTGAAGCAAATGATAATTAGTTCGATATTCTTGTCAATTTCTATGTTATTAGATAGTATAATTTCTAATTACATAAATTATCAGACAACGAATCCTAGTCTACTAACTCCATTATTTATAGTAGTAGCAATACCACTAATTTATCCATTCTTTTGTAGAGATAATTCCAAATATCTAAAACTTATATCAATATTTGGACTTATCTATGATTTAGGATTTACTGATACATTAATATTAAATATGTTTATTTTTCTTCTATTAGGATGTATTGTAATATTCTTTAATAATATATTATCTAATAATCCATTAAATTCACTAATAGTAATAATAATATGTTTAATATTATATAATTTCTTAAATTATGGGATTCTTTATCTAATAAATATACATAATTATGGTTTAAAATATTTATTGGATATAATTAAAAGCACTTTAATAATAAATATATTATACGGTTGGCTAACGTACTATATATTAGGTTTTATAAGTGATAAACTAAAAATAAGAAGAATAAATTAATATATAAAAACATATATATTATCAGGTGATAATATGGATGATATAGAAATAATTAGACAAAGAATTAAACATAAACAACCTTCATACAATATTAAGGAAAAAATATTTAAAAACATAAAAGTAAACAAACTATTTAGCAAAATATTAGTAAGTATAATAATGTTTTTATCCCTTAGTATAACAGTTAAACTATATCCAAATTCAAAAGAATTTATATATAAAAATGTATTTGAAAAAAACTTTTCATTTGCATACGTAAATAAGTTATATAATAAATACTTTGGTGAAGTATTACCTGTAAAAAATATTTTTAAAGAAGAGACAAAAGCAGTATTTAAAGAAAATTTAGTATATAGTAATAATGAAAAATACTTAGATGGCGTAAAATTATCAGTAACTGAAAACTATTTAATACCTGTTATAGAAAGTGGTATGGTTGTATTTATTGGAGAAAAAGAAGGATATGGAAACACTGTAATAATACAGCAAATAAATGGTATAGATACATGGTATGGTAATGTTAATACAACAAATGTAAAATTATATGAATATATAGAAAAGGGGAGCCTACTAGGAGAGGGTTCTAATAACTTATATTTAGTATTTAAAAAAGATGGAGAAGTACTAGATTATAATGAATATATTAAATAAAATTAATATACATATAACAACCTATACAATATTATTATTATCAATCCTAACAGGACAGTTTAGAATATTAATGTTTATAATGATTTTAATTATAATACACGAAGCAGGACATATTTTAGCAGCAAAACTATTTAATTGGAAAATAAATAAAATTAATATATTACCATTTGGAGGTAATATTAACTTCGATATAAAATTAAATGAGTCGATAAAAAAAGAAGCAATAGTTATAATAATGGGGCCAATATTCCAAATAATAGGAACTTTAATACTAATTAATCTTCCGATCGTTTCATATAAAGAAATAATAGAAATAAAAAATATAAGTTATAGTTTAATACTATTTAATCTTATTCCAATAGTACCACTTGATGGCTCAAAATTATTATTTTTAACTTTAAATAATATCACATCATATAAGAAAAGCCATATATATTTAATATATATATCAATAATTTTATCTGTAATAATAATAATAAATAATTATTTAAATTTTACATTCCAAATTATATTATTTTTCTTAATATATAAAATTTATGAACAATATAAGAACCATAATAACATAATAAATAAATTTATTTTAGAAAGATATTTATATAAACAAAGTAGGGGAAAGTTAAAGAAAATAAATGGATTAAATCCAAAATTAATGTGGAGGAATAAAACTAATATTTTTATACATAATAATAAATGTATTACAGAGAAGGAATTATTAAATAATTACTTTAAAAACAAAAAAATCTATTGACAATATAATTAATTATATATATAATTAATTATGTCATTAGTAATGCGGGTGTAGTTTAATGGTAGAACTTCAGCCTTCCAAGCTGACCACGTGGGTTCGATTCCCATCACCCGCTCCATTTGAAGACAACTTACGGACTGTAAAAGGTTCGTGAGTTTTTATTTTATATAAAAGGCTTTAGTTCTCTTTCTAGGAAGGAGGACTTTTTTGATGTTGGAATTTAAAACGACTGAAACATTAAAGCCAAATACTGAAATATTGGAGGCAATTAAAGATTACACCTACAAAGTTAAGAAAGGTGTAATAAAGAATATTCTACATACTAATTTACAAGTTATAGAACCTACTAAATATCTAATTACATCTCCTACTACTCTTACAATACTAGAATACAAAGTTAATGAAATATCTAACAAACCATTTTTTATTAAAGAGCATAATCAGAAATATAATCTCAAAGAAATTACAGAAATTTTAAAGAAATTGAAAATTTAGACTTTATTTTTTCTGTTTTAGTGAGGAAACAGATGAAAGGTGTCTGTTTTTAATCAATTTATTGAGGAAACAAATGGGAGGATAAATTTAAAAAATTTTCAATATAGTGTTTGCTATTTTATCTTTCAGTGAGGAAACAAGTGAGGAGATGATTATTTATGAGATGTGCAGTATACGTAAGAGTTAGTACAGATGACCAAAGAGATAATGGTTATTCTATCGATTCACAACTTCGTATGATTAAAGAATACTGCGAAAAGAATGATTATAGTATTGTTGATGTTTATAATGACGCAGGTCATTCTGGAAAAGATTTAATGCGACCAGAAATGC
>CAOKET010000009.1 GCA_948467605.1 uncultured Mycoplasmatota bacterium
TAATAACAATAATAACAATAACAATAATAACAATAATAACAATAACAATAATAACAATAATAACAATAATCAATCCAGCAGTGATGCTTATTTAAAAAGTATTGATATTTTAACTTCAGGATATAAGTTAAATGAAAAATTTGAAAGCAACAAAAATAAATATAATATGACTGTTGCTTATAATGAGAAAAATTTATCATTATCTGCTACTTTAAATAATCCTAATAGTAGTATTTCCTATATATTGAATAATATAAGTATAAATAACTTAAATAATTTACCTTTAAAGGATGGACTTAATACTTTAGAGATAATCGTTAGGACAAAAAAAGGTGAAACTAATAAATATATTGTTGAGATTTATAAACCAATACGTACAATTAAATTTGAATACAGTTCATATTCTATATATCTAGGTAAACCATATAACATTAACTATATTGTAGAAGAAGATGGTAAAAATTTAACTAGTAATGATTACGATATTAATGATATTTCAGTAAAACTATCACAATATGAAAGTGATTGTTCAATTAAAGTAAATAAAGGATATATAACATTAATACCAAATACTCCTATTGGTGGAAAAAATGTAGATTTGAATATGTCATATAATGGTAGAACTTCAAAAACAAAACTAAGTTTTATTAACTATGAATTATATACATATCAACAAAAGTATGATATGAGTTTTTCAAATAATCATGGTGAAAGATCTATAATTTTAAATACAAATTTATTCTTAGATCAGACAGTTAAAACATATACATCAGAAGATAAGAAGAAAATAAGTATTTGTACAAGTGATAATAAAGTATGTGTTAATCTTGTAGTAGATAGCAATGAAGATAGTGGTAATATTGAATTACAATATACTGGTGAGTATGAAAATCCATCTTCACTTCCAATTAAGGTAGTTGCTTCTTCTGCTGGAAATTCAATTATACATGTATCAGGAGAGGCGTATGGAACTAATATTGCAACCTTTGATATAGAAATAGTTATAGGTCAAAAATTCAATGTAACTATTGATGCAAATGGAGGCCTATTTAATGAATTTGAAAATAAGTATGAGTTCCAAATATCATCAACTGAAGAAATAAACCTATCAGATTATGATGAACCATATAAAATAGATTCAGAATGTAATATGTATAAATTTATCGGTTATAGTACAACACCTGATGGAAAAATAGAATACAACACAACAGATAAAAATATAATTAAAAACTTAAATCAAGATTTAAAATTATATGCAATATATGAAACAAATTCAATCCCTGTAGATGAAAAAGTAATAAACAAAACATTATGGTTAACTGACGTTCCATTATTCCACAATGAAGAATATTATAAAAAATACAAAGAGGATAAAGTTATTTATCCTGGAGCATCAGGCGTATATGTAATGAACTTCACAAATAATAGTTCAGATAAAGTTACAATTACAGGGCTTACACTAAAAGAAAATACAATTTGTATAGATGGTAAGGGATGCTTGAATATGGGATATATAATCAAATATTCAGCAAGTGAGTCTAATGATTGGACATATTACTATGGAGAAACTAATAGTAAATATTGGATTTTGAATTCCAATCCAAATACAATAAAAGTATCAGACGGAGTTTTTAAATCTGAAATAAAGTTCAATGATGATGAAAAAATAGATATAGAGCCTAATGAAACAATAGCAATTTCTGTTTTTTGGAAATGGGAAGAAGTAGATGATGCGCTAGATACATTAATAGGAAATCATGCTGCTAAAAAACTCCATGGAGAGACTATTAATGATATGTATGGAATATCTATAGGTATTGACTTTGAAACTAAATTAGAATCTTGCAAAAACTAATTAGGCTTGTGATGATAGAATGAAAATAGTAAAAAAAATATTAGTTGCAATTATCTCTATAATAGTAATATTGATATTAAGTTATAATATTTACAAATTTGTATGTATTAATATTTTAAAAAAAGATATGGCAACTATAAATGGATACGTAGCCTTAGAAGTTATATCTGGATCCATGGAACCAACAATTAATATAGGAGATATAATTATTGTTGATACAAAGATTAAGAAATATAAAAAAAATGATATTGTAGTTTTCTATGATCAAGATGGTTCATTTGTAACACATAGAATTATTTCTATTAATGATAAGGAAATAATAACTAAGGGGGATAATAATAATACACCAGATGATCCTACAAGTATTAATAAAATAGTTGGAAAATATGTTTCCAAGATAGATAATGGTGAAAAAGTTTTATCTGCATTAAAAAGTCCATTAGTTACTATTTTAATCTTAATAAATGGTGTATTACTATGTATTTTCTTAAGTATAGATAAGCATGGAAACATAGTATTAGATGACGAAGAAAAAGAATATGAAGAATTTAAAGAATATTTAGATAAAAAAAATAAAAGATAGTAGGTGAGGACTATGAAAAAGTTATTACAAAGTAGAAAATTTAGAAAAAATTTAGGTAAATGGATATTTATGTATGTTATATGTATGGGCCTTTTTACCACTGTAGTAACTTATTCTAAATATATTTCAAAAATGCTAAGTTCCAACGATGAAGCAAGAGTTTCAAAATTTAATGTAAAACTTAGATACTGTGAAAATGAGAATTGCGAAAACGGTGGAACTGATAACTACATAACTAAGAATTATCGCCCTACTAGTGAGATTGTATACTACTTTTCTGTAGATGCAAGTGATTTAGAGGTAAATGCAGATTTGCTTTTAACTATTAGAATAAATAGCCACTTTAAACTTAAAGAAATAATTGAAATAACTCAAGGAGAAAATAAACCTGTTAACAATATAAGTAAAAATAGTGGTGATACAATGAGTATAACTACTAGTGTTAATGCAGGCAGTAAAACATTAAAAAAATATAAAGTTGTAGTAAAATATGACGAGTCAGTAATTGAATACAATAAAAATAATTGTACAGGATTAACTAATGGTTGTAAAATAGTAAATGGTGTGGATAACTCATCAAATCCTCCTAAATATATATTTGATGAAACCAAAATTTATAATATCTTAGAGATTGGTTACTCAATAAAACAGACAAAATAGAAGGGTGTGATTTTAATGGTAAATAAAAATAAAAAAGTAAAAAAAGTTGCAGTCTTTACTTTGCTTGTTTTATGTGGTATTTTATTAACAAATTTTAATAAAACCTATTCAAGATTTTATGATAAAGAAGATAATGCCCTAGTATATAAAGGTGGACTATACAATTTATATTATGGATATCCTATGGAAATTGCAAGTGGTACTAAAGATAATGTAAAATTCACTTTAAAGTTTAAGAGAAATAAAGCATCATTAGAAGATAATCAAGATATATATGAAATAATAATACCAGATTCATGCCAATTTGATAGTATTCAAACTCAAGGTAATCATCCTGAAATAGATAAAACATCACACTCACATAAGATTACATTTAGCAAAAATGTTGGTAAGGATTACACTAATAGAATAAACATATCTTGCTCTGTAGATAGTAATAGTGATAAAATTGAATATATTGCCAAGATAATAGAAACGATTGGTAATGAAAAATTCACATATATAGAATATTCTTATGAAAAAAGTTACAAAGATTACATCGATCAAATTTCAAAAGAGCAAAGTAGTGATCCAGTAACAGTTGAAGGTATATATAATTCACTATTAAATTGGATAAAAGAATACACAGCAACTCATGGATATTACGATCAAGTACTTCAGTATATTCAAAGTGTTTATAAAGATGCAAATTCTCTTGTTGATGAAAGTAGTTTCACTAAATTACCAGGATTTAGAATTGAACCAAATGATGACAAAACAGAATATACATTTAAAATTTTATCTAACTTTATTGGATATGCTAGAACATATGCATCTATGAATATAAATAAAGGTGGAGATTACGTATATTTATATTTCTCAACAACTTCAATGTTAGAATTAAATGATTTATTCAATAATTATTTAAAATGGTATGTTTATCCTAATGATGAATCTGCTAACCAATTAATTTATGACTATATTTTTGATAATGGTGGTATATCTGCTATTATATCAGGAGATAAAAAGCTAACAGGATTATCATTACAATCAGATGGTGGAATTAGAATGAATAAAACACTTCTTCTTAGTATGGCAACATCTAATAAAGAAGGCACTCCACATATAGCATTAAGTACATCAAGTTCAATGAAAACAATATTCTCTACACTTCTAACAACTTATTATGCTGACTTATCACTTGATATCCAAAGAGGAATTTATAGTATGATTTTAAACTCTATTACTAAAAACTCTACTGATACAACAACTGAAGAAAAGAGATTTAAAGATTACTTTACTTATAACTCAGGAAATTCAATGTTCTTTGTTAAAGTATCATCTGAAAAACCAGGATATAACACATTCAGTATCGAACAAGTGCCATTTGATATTCCAGATGGTATGACAATTACATCAACTAATAAGAGTGAGAGTGAATTTACAATAACTATAAAACATACAACTGAAACTAGTGTTACAGAAATAGTGACAAAATTAAGCGAGTATTTTGAAACTCCTATTGATGATAATAATCTTAAAGTTATATCAAATACTGCTGATGAATATAGTGTAGAATACACAATTACAAAATAAAATATTTGAAAAGATAACAAGTAGATTTGAAGTGTAAGATAGAAAGTAGACACAAAAAAGGATGTGTTTACTTTTTCATTTGTTATAATCTAAATGATGTAATAACATATATTATGATACAAACTATAGTTATAAAAGTTCATAGATAACAGGATCAGCAAACAATATAGTATATAAAAAAGAACATACTATTACATGTAATAAAGTATTAGTTAAACTTAAATAAACTATTTATAAAAAAAAGTGAATATAATATTCACTGTATTAGCATTGTAACTATTTTGTTTTTAAAGGCATATCGCAATTAGATGAAGTATTTATCGTTTTAAAAGATAAAATATATAAGGAAATAACATATAGTATAAATATTACATATAATAAATCATTTTCTCCTATTAAACAATAGTCATATATTCCATGAAGAAGAATAGGAATTAATAAACTATAAATTAAATATATTATACCTTTTTTACGAGTTTTATTTGTATAATGCATTTTTGCAATTCCTAAGTAATAACCCATATATGTTGCAAAAAAAGCATGTCCAGGTATAGATACAACAGCCCTAAGTAAAGCAAACATAATACCATAATTAAATGAATAAATAAGATTTTCAACAAAAGCAAATCCTAAAGATGCAAATATACAATACACAATCGCATCAAATTTATAATCAAATTCCTTGTTTTTCCAAGTTATAATATATATACATATAAACTTACAAACTTCCTCTATTAATGCAATTTCTATAAATGAATTATAAAAATTATTATTTATATTAATTACACTTTTTAATAAAAAGGATATAAATATTACTACTGCTGCAGATAAAACCCCTGACATGAACAGTTTAAATAGTAATGAAAGTGGTTCTTTTTCAATTTTATCCTTATCAAAAGTAAATTTTAATAAATAAGTAATTGGAATTACCCCTATTATTATTAATATAATGTTTTTAATCATACTACCACATCCCAATTATATATTAACATATAGAATAATAAAAATGTAAATAAATTATTTTATAAACGTAAAGATTAGACAAATATGTGTAAAGTATGGTATTATATTTGTACATTAATAAAATTATATTTGATTTTATTAAATTTTGTAAAAAAAATATGATATGATTTATTTGGGTGGTAATATGGCTAGTAGAATGGATAAATATTATGACCGACGATTTCAAAATACAAAACGTAGTCATAGGAACCGGTTATTATATGAAGAAATAGATTTAGAGATTGCATTAGAAAAATTATATGATGAAGTAATTTTGCCATTAAATGAAGTGGCAAAAAATGGAGTACAAAAGAAAGATAAAAACTATGATTTAAATACTTCCGAACAAAAACAACTATTTTTAGATGAAGACAAGATAGATGTTCCTACAAACATAAATGATTATCTTAAAATAATGGATGATTATGTAAAATCTCAAAATATCCAACCAAAAAAGGTAAGAAAATTAAAATTACATAAAGATCAAGATGAAAAAATAAAAGAATTAATCGCCATAATTACCAATACTAGTAATTTAAATAAGTCAAATTATAAAAAATCAAAATTAAATATGAAAGATTATACATATTATTTTGATACACCTGTTATTAAAGAAAAAAGTAAAATAAATATTATATTGGATAAATGTAAAAATATTCTTAAGAAGAATAATAAAAAATCAGATAATAGCAAAATTTTACCTTCAAAAGGCTCTTTTGAAAAAAATGAGACGAGAAAACTAAATTTAAAAGTAAAGTATATTGTTGGAATTATATTTTTAATAAATTCACTTATAATTATATCTGTTGTATGCTTTGCTATAAAATAATATTAAAAAGTTAGATAATTTGTTGATTTATTTTAAATAAGATTATAATATATATATTAATATTAACTTATTATAAATATATTTAAAGTGAAAAGAGGTATTATAATGTTAAAAGAAGAAAAATTAAATAAAATATATGAAATTATAATTAATGGTGTTGAATTAACTACTAAAGAATTAAATAGTTATGGTTTTAGTTCTAAAGATTTATCTGATTTAACAAACGATAATACACTAGAAAGAGTTAAAAGAGGACACTATAAACTTATATCTGTAGACGGTTTATTTATGTACGGTAAAAAACTAATATCCCTAGAAAAATACGATAAAGCAACTGCTTGCTTTGAAAAATGTTATGAGTTAGATCCTAACCATAAAGAAGCATGTTTTCAATTATTTTTTAGAAAAATAAAAAATTTAGAATATAATGAGGCATTTAAATATTTTGATAGGTTTTTTAGTGATGATAATCAATTTTATAATTTAGATAGTAATTTTTATCTATATCTATTAAGCAATATAATTGAAATACCAGATAAATATAAGAAATATGTAAAATCCTTAGAGTTTGTAGATATAAGAGTTGACTTTATGGATGAAAGATATGAGGATAAAATAGCATATAACGCAATAAGATCAGATGCATTCAGTCAAAAATTTATAAAAGCATTTAAAGAATTAAAAAATCTAATAGATAATAGGAAAAAAGTAACTATTCAAGATCTTGTTACAAAAACATTATTAGATCAAGCAATAAAAAAACAAAGGAAAGTAAAAAGAGAAATAAATATATTAATAAATAATAAACAATATGAAGACGTCATTACTTATTTAGAAAATATTGAAAAAAATACACACCTAAGTTTGACAGATAAATATGCTTTACAACTAACTAAAGATTTAGTTGATATTATTACGACTAGTAAAGTACCTAAAAAAAGAGATATTTATAAAGATGATATATTTGCTGCAATTGATGCAAAAGATTACGAATTAGCACTAACACTTAGTGAAAAATACTTAAATGAAGAGAACATAGAAAAATCTGATAATTGTATTAATATTTTACTAACTGAAATAAATAATGTATTAAGAAAAATTAGTAATAATGATAAAGTTATAGAAACACCAAAAGAAAAAGAACCAGATGTAGGCACTAATAATACTAAAAAATTAGTTGAACCAATGGCTAATAAAACACAACAAGATAATAATTTTATCGACATTATAAATTATCTAATGGATAATAATTTAGATACCGCATTTGAAACATTAAAGGTTTATCTTGAAAGTATTAAAAAGAAAGAATATGAATCTTTAATAATTGATTTAATAAAACTTAGTTTAGTTAAACATGATATGACATTTACAAAGCCAATGATTGCATTAATTTATATTTCTAAAGGGACTTATCAATTTAATGTTTCAGAATATATTAAAGAATTTTATATCGCGTTATCACAAAACATGTTTGATTCAGCAAGAGTATACTTAGATATTATTTCTTTTTCGGAAAAGTTAGGACAACAATCTATATCAATAAATGGATTAAAACAAATTTTAACTATAGCAGAAGGGATAATTAATAATAAAGAAGATATAAAAAAAGTACTTACTGAATCAAATAAAAAAGAACATGATGAAAAAAATAACGATTTTGATGTTAAAGGTTTTATAGATCAAAGATTAAATGAATTATACGAAAACGGAATAATTTTACTTAAAACTATGGATAATACTAAAAGAAAAGCAATTCATGAATACGTAGAAAACTTACCTGATGTAGAATCTTTTAGTATCGGTGAAGGTGAAACTAGACAAATAGTATTAAGATATAAAGCAAATGAATATATAGATATAACAAAAACTGTTAAAGAAGGTAATGAAGCATATAATTCACAAAATTATGATTTATGTATTGAAAAATTTAGAAAATTACTTGGAACCAATAAACCTAAAACATGGGTATATGCTAAACTAGGTTTGTCTTATATGAAAATGGGTAATAAAAAAATAGCAATAGATTACCTAACAATTGCAACAGAACTAGAAAAAAAGGAAGGTAATAGCGATAAGGATTATACAGAATTAATCGCAAGTTTAAAAGGTCTTATTCCAGAAGAAGACAAGAAACCAAGAGTAAGAATGAATATTAGTGAGTTTGAAGATGATATGAATAATAATTATGGAATAGATAACTTAGATGAAATTATTAGATTATTATCAACTGGTACATCGCTAGATGAAGTGACTAAAACTATGAATTTAAGTTTATATCAAAGGAATATAGTAGCAATAATTTTGGCAAAAGAATATTATCAAAATGAAGATTATAATATTGGTGATATGTATTTAAAACTAGTAGAAGGAACAAAAGGAAAATCCAGTGAAACTAGGTCTTTGCTTAATGAGGTAAGAAAAAATAAGCGATTCTATAAATATAGAAGAATGGATAACTAAAATAAATATCCTAGATTTAAAACTAGTGATGATGCAAGTGGAATATTTATAGAAAATTGTACTAAAAAGTTATAAATATATTGTGGGGTTTTTATGAAAAAAATATTATTATTAGACGTAGATGATGTTATATGTTTTAATGTGTTCTTAAGTGCGATAAATGAATTTTTAGGTACTAATTATGAAATAGATTTCTTTAAGGAATATTATATAGATAAATGTGTCATTCCAAAAGAAAGATTTGATGAATACAACAGGTTTTTGAGTGAAAGAAACTTATACAAAGATGCTTATCCATTACCTGGGGCAGTAGAAAAAGTTAAAAGATTGGATAAAGTATTTGATATACACATATGCTCTTCATGTATAAACCCATTTAATATAGAATCATCAGGAAGATTATATAAAGATAAGTTTGACTTTTTAATCAGAGTACTATCATTTTTAAATCCTGAGAAGTTTATATTCACAAACTATAAAAATCTTATTGCTGGAGATATTATTGTAGATGATAGATTATCTAATCTTGGAGGTAACAGGGAACAGAGAATATTATTTCCAGCATATCATAATAAGGAGATATCAGATAATGAACTTATTAAAAACAAAATTGTAAGAGCAGGATATGATTGGAAAACTGGATGGGATGAAGTAGAAAATATTCTACTTAGTGACGATTTTGATAAAAGTACAAATAGAGGAGCATATACATATAAAAGATAAGATTTCTAGATACAAAATATCTAGATTTTTTAATATTTTAAAGTATATATAATAAAATTAATTTGTAAGGGTATTGACAATTATTTTAATTAATCATATCATAATATATGGCGACTATTAATTATGGGGTGAATAATGAAAAGTCATAGAGTGTTATATGAGATTAAAACTTTAGAAAAATTAGTATTTAGAAGTTTAACAAATGACTATAAAAAAGAATTAAATTGTACAATAACTCCAACACAGATAGAGATAATTAAGTATATGATCGAAAACAGTTCAAAAGATATTTATCAAAAGGACTTAGAGAAATTGCTAAACTTAAGACGTGCTACTGTATCAGGAGTACTTCATACTATGGAGAAAAACAATTTAATCGAAAGAGTAACATGGAAATCTGATGCTAGAATAAAAAGAATAATTTTAAAGGATAATGCAGTAAAACTTTATAAACAAGCAGAAGAAAAGTTAGAAGAACTTGAGAGTGTAATAGTACAAAATATAACAGATGAAGAGTTAGAAAATTTTTCTAATATAATAAATAGGATGAAAGAAAATATAAGTGAGTTGCCTTATATAAAGAAGGGAGAATAATGTATATTATATGTTAAAACTAATTAAAAACTTTAATAAAAAAGAATGGTGTTTAGTATTAATAAGTTTTTTATTAATCTTCATGCAAGTATGGTTAGAATTAAAGATGCCAGATTATATGTCTGAAATTACTAAATTAGTTCAAACCGAAGGAAGTAAAATTCAAGATATTATAATAAATGGTGGCCTAATGCTTTTATGTGCATTTGGAAGTTTATTATCTGCAGTTGTTGTAGGATATTTTATAGCAAATCTATCATCTTCTTTCTCTATGAAAATAAGAGAAAAATTATTTCACAAAGTAGAAAGTCTATCTATTAACGAGGTTAAACAATTTTCAACTAATAGTTTAATAACAAGAACAACAAACGACATAACACAAGTAGAGATGCTTATTGGTATGGGATTACAATTATTAGTAAAAGCACCTATTACTGCAATATGGGCAGTAACTAAAATATTAAATAAAAACTGGCAGTGGAGTGCAATTACTGGTGTTGCAGTAGTAATATTACTATCAGTTATTGGATGTTTAATGCTAATAGTAATGCCAAAATTTAAAATAGTACAAAAGTTAATTGACAAATTAAATGGTGTTACTCGCGAGAATTTAACAGGTATTAGAGTAGTTAGGGCTTTTAATGCAGAAAAATATCAAGAAGAAAAATTTGAAGAAGTAAATAATAAATTAACTAAACAACAACTTTTTAATCAAAAAGCATTTGCAATAATGTCACCAATTATGTATATGGTAATGAATGGACTTACACTTGCAATATATTTTGTTGGTTCATATCTTATAAGAGATGCCCTAATGGTAGATAAATTATCATTATTTGGCGATATGGTAGTATTTTCATCATATGCAATGCAAGTTATTATGTCATTTTTAATGCTTGCAATGATATTCATGATGTTACCACGTGCTCAAGTTTCTGCTTCCCGTATAAATGAAGTACTAGATACTGAAATTACAGTAAAAGATGGGACCCTTGATAAAAATATAACAGATGAAGTTGGTACAGTTGAGTTTAAAAATGTATCATTTAAGTACCCAGACGCAGAAGAATATTTACTTAAAAATATATCTTTTAAAGCAAACAAAGGAGAAACAGTAGCATTTATAGGATCAACTGGTAGTGGAAAATCAACATTAATTAACTTAGTTCCAAGATTCTATGATGCAACTAGTGGTGAAGTATTAGTAGATGGTGTTAATGTAAAAGAATACAAACAAGAATTTTTATATAATAAAATAGGTTATGTACCACAAAAAGCAGTTATATTTAATGGTACAGTTACATCAAATGTAAGTTATGGAGACAATGGCAAAGAGAAAAACGAATTACAAATAAAAGAAGCAATTAGAGTAGCACAAGCAACAGAATTTGTTGAAAAAATGGATGAAAAATACGATTCACATCTAGCACAAGGTGGTACTAATATATCAGGTGGTCAAAAGCAAAGATTGTCAATCGCACGTGCAATAGCAAGAAATCCTGAAATATATATATTTGATGATTCATTCTCAGCACTTGATTATAAAACTGATTCCATTTTAAGACATGAACTTAAAAAATATACAAAAGATGCAACTAGTTTAATAGTAGCACAAAGAATTGGTACTATAATGAATGCAGATAAGATTTTAGTTTTAGATAATGGCACTTGTGTTGGTATGAGTACACATAAAGAATTACTTAAATCATGCGAAGTATATAAACAAATTGCATTATCACAATTATCAAAGGAGGAATTAGCAAATGAAGGAAAATAAAACACCAAGAAGACCAGGCCCAGGACATGGACCAGGAATGGCACCTGCAGAAAAAGCAAAAGATTTTAAATCTGCTATTACTCGTTTGGTTAAAGAATTAAAAAGTTTTAGAGTATTAATAATTTTATCACTATTTTTAGCAGTATCTGGTTCAATACTTTCAATATTTACACCGAATATATTATCCAATTTAACTGATGAAATAACAAAAGGATTAGTTGTTAATGAAAAAAATCTAAAAGAATTATCAACCTCTATATCATCATCTCTATCAGAAGAAAAAATGAATAATGTAATGCAAGATGTACTACAAATGAACTTATCACAAAGTAATATTATAAATATTATGTCATCACCTGAAATTAGTGATGAAGATAAATCAAACTTCCAAAATATTATTAATAATGCAAATAATGAGAATATGTTAAAAGATATATCTAATCTACCAGATTCTATATTACAAATATTATTTAAAGATAGCAATTACAATGATAATCTAATAACTACTAGAGATAAAATATTATTTCTTAAATCATTAAATAATAAAGATAATATAAATATTCCAAATTCAATTGCAAATATAATATTTGATGATATTGAAATAAATAATACAAACATTTCTAAGAATGATCAAGCAGTATTTATAAGTTTAATGGGTAATGTAGATGAAAATACAAAACCACAAGAACTATATGGAAAAATAGATAAAATGCCAGACTCCATTAAAAAAGTTATAAAGCCATTTATGGATATAGAAAAAATAAAACAAATTGCCTTATTCTTACTTATTTTAAATCTACTTAGTGCAGTATTTACTTATATAGAATCTATTTCTATGACAGATGTTGCAAATAAATTTGCTAGGAAGTTAAGAAGTAGTATTTCAAAAAAAATAAACAAATTACCACTTAAGTATTTTGATAATACAACAACAGGAGACACATTATCAAGAGTTACAAACGATGTAGATACAATTGCTCAATCTATGAATAATTCACTTGCTACATTAGTAAGTGCAATAACACTTTTTGTAGGTACTACAATAATGATGTTTGTAACAAACTGGATAATGGCAATAACAGCAATATTAGCAAGTTTAATTGGATTTATATTCATGTTTATGGTACTTGGTAAATCACAAAAGTACTTCGTTCAAAGACAAGAAGAACTAGGTAATTTAAATGGACATATAGAAGAAATATATTCTGGTTTAAATGTTGTAAAGGCATATAATGGTAAAAAAGAATCAGATAAAAAATTTATGGAATTAAATAAAAAAATGTACAATGCTAACAGAAAAAGCCAATTTTTATCTGGACTAATGATGCCAATGATGAACTTTATCGGTAATTTTGGATATGTTGCAGTATGTATAGTAGGTGCTTTACTTACAATGAATGGAAAAATAAGTTTTGGTGTTATAGTTGCATTTATTTCATATGTAAGATTATTTACATCACCACTAGCGCAAATTGCTCAAGCAATGACTTCATTACAATCAACTGCTGCTGCTAGTGAAAGGGTATTCGAATTTGTAGATGAAGAAGAAATGGATAATCAAACTAGTATTACAAGAGTTTTAGATAAAACTAAAGTTAAAGGTAATATAGAATTTAAAAATGTAACATTTACATATGATGGTAATGATAACCCAACTATTAATAACTTTAATGCTACTGCAAAGCAAAGTCAAAAGATTGCAATAGTTGGACCAACTGGAGCAGGTAAGACTACTATGGTTAATCTACTTATGAAGTTTTATGAAATAACAAAAGGTGATATATTAATAGATGGTGTACCGATAAAAGAATTATCAAGAGAAAACATACATGATTTATTTACAATGGTATTACAAGATACTTGGTTATTTAATGGAACAGTAAAAGAAAATATTATATATAATAGAGAAAATATAAGTGATGATAGAATAAAAGAAGTGTGTAAAGTAGTAGGACTTGATCACTTCATAAAAACATTGCCTAATGGATATGAATCAGTTATTTCAGATAATGATTCAGTATCAGCAGGTCAAAGACAATTACTTACAATAGCAAGAGGAATGATAGAAGACTCTCCATTCTTAATATTAGATGAAGCAACATCAAATGTAGATACAAGAACGGAAGAATTAGTACAAAAAGCAATGGATAAATTAACAGAGGGAAGAACATCATTTATAATTGCCCATAGATTATCTACTATTAAAAATGCTGATTTAATATTAGTAATGAAAGATGGAAATATAATAGAACAAGGAAATCACGATGAGTTGATGGATAAGAATGGTTTCTATGCTGATCTTTATAATTCACAATTTGAACTATAAAGCTAATAAGAATTGACTAATTATCAATTCTTATTTTTATATCTTGACAATTGAATATATATTCAACTATAATATTATTAGTTGAGTATGCATTCAATTAATTGGAGGGATAAAATGTCAAAAAATGAATTTATTTGTGATTGTAATATTATACATCAAGAATCAGTAGATAAGGCAATTACAAAAATGCCAAAAGATGAAATATTTTATAAACTAGCAGACTTTTATAAATTACTAGGGGATACTACTAGATGTAAAATACTTTGTGCCCTAGATCAACATGAGATGTGTGTATGTGATCTAGCAAATGTCTTATCTATGACTAAATCATCTATATCACATCAACTTGGAACTTTAAGAAGAAGTGAAATTGTAAAATGCAGAAAAGAAGGAAAAGAAGTATATTATACTTTAGATGATGATCATGTAAGTAAATTATTTGAAGTTGGACTTGAACACATAAGTCATAAAAGTAAGAAAGGAAAGTAAAAATGAGAACACAAAAAAATATTTTAGTAGCATTTATATTAAACGTATCTTTTTCAATATTTGAACTTATTGGAGGAGTATTAACTAATAGTGTTGCAATTATATCAGATTCCGTGCATGATATAGGAGATGCTCTAAGTATTGGAATATCTTACTTTTTAGAGAAAAAAAGTAAAAAAGAACCAGATGATAAATATACTTATGGATATGTAAGATATTCTATTTTAGGTGCAGTTATAACTACAGTAATATTATTAGTTGGATCAACATTTGTTATAGTAAATTCCATTAAAAGATTGATTAATCCAGTTACTATTAATTACAATGGTATGATTATATTTGCAGTATTTGGAGTAATAATTAACTTTTTAGCAGCCTATTTTACTAAAGAAGGAGATTCATTAAATCAAAAGTCAGTTAATTTACATATGCTAGAAGATGTATTAGGATGGGTAGTCGTATTAATAGGCGCTATTATAATGAAATTTACAGATATATCAATTATAGATGCAATTATGTCTATATTAGTCTCACTATTTATATTAATAAACACAATAAAAAACTTAAAATCAATAATAGATTTATTCTTAGAAAAAATTCCAAATAATATATCAATAAATGAAATAAAAGAACACCTATTAAAAATAGATGGAATTATTGACATACATCATATACACATATGGAGTATAGATGGCTATAATAATTATGCAACAATGCACATTGTAGCTAATAAAGAAAATAAGGAAATAAAAAATAAAGTACGTGAAGAGTTAGAGGAACATGGAATTAGTCATGTTACTATAGAACTAGAAACAAAAGATGAAAAATGCAGTGATACTAATTGCCATATAAATAATAAACATATAGAACATCACCACCATCATTAATAGTCTATAACCTTGACATTTTCTTATATTGGTATATAATATAACGAAAAAACTTATAAAATTATTAGGTGAATAAATATGAAAAAAGATTATAATAAAATAAAAAAAGTATTATTAAAAGTTAAAGATTTTAAAAAAAGAGGATGCAATATAGTTAAAGATGACCTAAAACAACAATGGGTAGACTTTATAGATTCGTATTTAAAAGATAAAAATAAAATCTTATACAATGGTATTATAATAGATGCCTCTATAAAATGTATGGAAGATTTAACTAGTGGGTTAAGTACCAAAGAAATATATGAATCAATAAATGAAGTAAACCCATTAAGTTCTTATCAAAATTATTATGTATCAAATATAGTATTTATATTTCATGAAAGAGGAAAAGAGTATAGAGATTATAGAAATAGATATATTCAAGATAATAGTAGAAAAAATTTATGTTAAAATGCAGAATTGCATTTTTTTTATGTTTATTTATGCTAAAATAGTATAAATGCAACCGCAAATTAACAAAAAACAACTAAAAAGTGGTAGAATGCAACCAGTTGAATACGTAAAATTTTAGTTGAAAAGGAGGAAAAATATGAATTTAGCAGAAAACTTAAAAAGAATAAGAAAAGAAAATAATTTATCACAAGAACAACTAGCAGAAAAACTAGGAGTGTCAAGACAAGCAGTTTCTAAATGGGAATCAAATCAAGCATATCCAGAAATGGATAAAGTACTACAACTTGCCAAAATGTTTAATTTAAATGTTGATGATTTATTAAATCAAAATATAAAAGAAGTAAATAATGAAAAACAATCAAAAATGGCAATTAATAAATATATTGATGATTTTCTTGGCTTTTTTACTAAAACTATTGATATGTTTAGTAATATGAAGTCAAAAGACAGATTTAAATGTATTTTTGAACAATTTATTATAATTGCTTTACTAATAATAGTATTTGCAATTATAAATGTAGTAGTAGGAAATGCATTACTTACAATAGTGTCTATATTGCCTAGCCATATACTTAATATTTTTAATTCAATATTTAATGGTATATATTTAATAATCGCATTAGTATTAAGTATTATAATATTAATACATATCTTTAAAGTAAGATACTTAGATTATTATATTTCTATTGATGAAAAAGAAGTTACTGAAGAAAAAGAAAACATAAAAGTAGAAAAGGAAGAAACTGACAATAAAGAACCTAAAAATGAATCAAAATCACAAACATTAAAAAAGAGTGAAGAAAAAATAATTATTAGGGATCCAAAACATTCAGAATATAAATTTATATCTGGTATGTTAAAATGCTTATTATTCTTTGTAAAAGCATTCACACTATGTATTGTAGTAGCACTTTCTATATCATTGATATGTTTAGTATTATCACTTGTAGTTTCATTTTTAATTGCAAAAACTGGTTTGTTTTTTGTAGGAATATTCTTATCTTTATTAGCGTGTATTATTATAAACTTAATATTAATAATTGTATTAATTAACTTTATAATGAGTAAGAAAAGTAAAAAGAGTATGTTACTTATTTCATTTATTGTATCACTATTAATTTTAGGTACAGGAATTGGTATGTCAATTATAGGTTTTACAAGTTTTAACTATATAGATGATATAAATGATGATAGATATATAAAAAGTGAAATAAATATATCAATGAGTGAAAACTTAGTAATAGAGAATTATCATTATAATTCAAATATTGATTACATAGAAGAAGATAGAAGTGATATTAGAATAGTTTATAAACATACAAAATATTATGAATTATTAGGAAAAAATATATTATATGTTGATGATAATCATATAATATTAGGATTTGCTTTAACAGATAATAATTCATTTAAATTTGCAAGAAATATTATTAAAGATATAAATGATAAAGAAGTAATAGATTATTTTAAAACACATATCTATATTTATGCATCAAAAGATAACATACAAAAATTAAAAAATAATAACAATAACTATTATAAAAGAGAAAGTTATTATAATAAGTTAGTGGATGAAAATACAAAATATCAAAATAAAATATATGAATTAGAAGAACAACTAACTAATAGTAAAGAAAGATTGCAATATTTAGAGAGTCAACTAAATAATAGTAGAAATGAACTAAAAGAATGTTATGAAAATTAAGATGGATTAAGTCCATCTTTTAATATTATCTTATTTTTATCATATTATGATAAGGGGGATTAATATGTATCAGTTACCAGAACTTAACTATTCATTTGATGAGTTAGAACCATATATTGACACTCATACTGTTGGATTACATTATCACAAACATGAACAAAACTACTTAAATAAACTAAACCAATTATTAATTAAAAATAATTATGACTATCATTATAGTTTAGATGAATTAATATATCATATAAACGAATTTCCAAAAAATGATTGGGATGATATTTTATTTAACTTAGGTGGTGTATTAAATCATAACCTGTATTGGAAAAGTATGAGTCCAAAGCATATACTTCCATATGGTAAGTTAAAGTTATATATTGAAAGAAAATATGGAAGTTATGATAATTTATGGAGCAAGATAAAAGAAAAAGCGCTATCATTAAAGGGTTCAGGATATACATTTTTAGTTCTAAATAGAAATTATGATTTAGAAATCATTAACACTTTAAATCAAACAACACCATTATCAATGGGGTATATGCCTCTTTTTAATATAGATATGTGGGAGCATGCATATTATTTAAACTATAAAAATGAAAAAGAAAACTATATTGATAATTTTAAAAAAATTGCAGATTTTACGAATGCTAGTAATATTTTTAATAATATTGTAATTTAATAATTTTATTGACAATATAACTACATTTTAATATAATAAAGTTCATCCTATTACATTATTGGAGGTTTTACATGAAAGATGAAGTAGCACAAAGCTTAAGAGAAAAATATGAAGAAAAAAAAGAAGATATAGAATTTTATACTAAAGTAAAAAAGGAACAAAAATCATTAGAAGAATTTTTAAAAAATTTCCATGTTGTAGAAAGATATATTGAATTAACTAGAATGCTAAAAAGAACAAAAATTGATTTAAAAAGAGACTGGACAGATAGTGAAATCTTAAAATCTGTAATAACACCTTGGTGCTTAACTAGCCAAATGGATTATGAAGATAAAAATGGTTTATGGGTTTGCTTAGGTACTTATAAATATGATATTGATACACTTGTACAAACAAATAGAGATGACCCTAAGGCACGTTTTAGAAAATATCTTTACTTAGAAGCAACTATAGATTATACTATAACTTTAGATATAAACGAAAGTAAAGAATTTGAACAACAACATACTATAGTATTCCTTAAGAAAAATAATGAGGAAGAATTTTATAAGTTACAAAGAAGATATATAGAAAAAGCAGTATTAGAATCACCTGAAAAAGCAAAAAAACATATTTTAAATTCAACTAGAAAAAATAGAAAAATATAAATTATTTTTAAGTGCAATATAAATTATTGTACTTTTTATATGTTATAATTGTTTTAAGGAAGTGGTAAATATGTATGATTTGTTTGAAGAAAAAAAAGATTTTGAATATAAACCACTAGCAGAAAAAATGAGACCAAATAACCTAGATGAATTTTTTGGACAAGAAGATATAGTAGGTATTAATTCACCAATTAGAAAAATGATTGAATCAGACAACATTTCATCGATGATTTTATGGGGACCACCAGGGGTAGGAAAAACAACCTTAGCAAAAATAATTGCTAATCAAACTAATTCCTCATTCAAAGAACTTAGTGCAGTTACCTCTGGAATTAAGGAAATAAAAGAACTAATAGAAATATCAAAATATAATAAAATGAGTGGCAAAAAAACAATACTTTTTGTAGATGAAATTCATAGATTTAATAAAGCACAACAAGATGCATTTTTACCATATGTAGAAAACGGAGATATTATATTAATAGGAGCAACTACTGAAAATCCATCTTTTGAAGTAAACTCTGCCTTACTTTCTAGAACAAAAGTATATGTATTAAAAAGTTTAACTCAAGAAGAAATAATTAGTATTTTAAAAAGGGCGCTAGAAAATTCTAGTGAATATGATAATGTTATAATTGATGATGAATGCCTTTCTATTATATCAAGTATAAGTAATGGAGATGCTAGAAGTGCTCTTAATACCTTAGAAAATGTAATTAACGTTACTCAAACTAAAAATAATAAAAGAACCATACAGAAAAAATCATTAGAAAAAATATTACAAAGCAAAATATACCTTTATGATAAAAATGGAGAAGAACATTATAATTTGATTTCTGCATTACATAAATCAATGAGAAATAGTGATCCAGATGCAGCACTTTACTATTTAGCAAGAATGATAGAAGCAGGTGAAAACCCATTATATGTTGCTAGACGCCTAATTAGATTCGCATCAGAAGATATTGGACTTGCTAATTCAAATGCCCTAACACAGGCAATAAATGCTTATCAAGCAGCACACTATATTGGACTACCTGAGTGCAATGTAAATCTAGCACAAGCAGTTGTTTACCTAAGTGTCTCACCAAAATCAAATTCATTATATAAAGCATATGAAACAGTAAAAAAAGATGCCATAAAAACTGCAAATGAAAAAGTACCATTACACTTAAGAAACAAAGTTACAAAATTAGATGATGAACTTGGATATGGAGATGGCTATGAATATGCACATGACTGCAAAAATAAAGTATCAAGTATGACATGTTTACCAGAAACACTAAAGGATAAAAAATACTATATTCCTGGTACAAGTGGAAATGAAAAAAATATAAAAGAAATATTAAAAAATATAAACAATTTAAAACAAGAAAACTAATAATAAGTGATATAATATTTATGAAAGGTCGTGATTAAATGAATAATTTAGTAATAAAAAAATGTATGAAATGTGGTGCAGTTGTAAAAGTAATTAATGATTGTAGTTGTAATGATTGTGGAATTAAATGTTGTAGTGAAACAATGGATGTATTGGAAGCAAACAAAACAGATGCCTCATTTGAAAAACATATTCCAACATACGAAATAAAGGATGATAAAATAATTGTTACAGTAAATCATGCAATGGAAGATGAACACTTTATAGAATGGATATCTCTTGTGTCAGATAATAAAGAACAACTATTTAAACTAAATCCAAATGATGAAGCAAAATGTATATTTGAATACATTCCTAATTCAACTATTTATTCTTATTGTAATAAACATGGACTTTGGAAAATAGATGTAAAATAATAAAATAATAATAAGGGTATGAATATTTCATACCCTTATTATTATGTAAATACCTATATACAAATTCTTTACATAAATATAAAAAAATTTATAAAATATAAAAAAATATATGTTATTTTATAATAGTAGGGAATACTACTATTATAAAATGGAGATGATTATATGAAAAGTGTTGCAATAAAGGATATAAGACAATTTGAAATAAAAGAAATAGAAGAACCAAAAACTGAAGAAGGAAAAGTAACTATTGCCATAGAAAAATGTGGTATATGTGGTTCTGATATACATTATTGGGAAAAAGGAGAACCTAAAGGATTAGTAATGGGACATGAATACTGTGGTATTGTTACAAATAAAGATGGTAGAGAGGATTTAAAAGAAGGAGATAGAGTAACTGCACTTCCTATTAGTCCATGTGGAAAATGTGAAGCATGTCTAAGTGGAAATGTACAATATTGTCCTGAAACTTGGACACATGCTACTGGTTTATCGCTAGATAACCCAGGTGGCCTAACAACAAAAATAAATGTTAGAAGTGATATGGTAATAAAAGTTCCAGATGAAGTAACAGATGAAGAAGCTGCAATGGTAGAACCAACTGCAGTGGGACTTCATGCAATAAATCTAGCAGATATTAAAATAGGAGATAATGTATTAGTGATTGGTGGTGGAATAATTGGATTAGTATCTGCAATGTTTGCTAAAAGTAGAGGTGCTAATTCAGTTATAGTATCTGAAACAAATGAAGAGCGTGGTAAAAAGGCAGTAGAATTAGGTGTTGCTGATTGCTTTATAGATGCGACAAAAGAGGATGCAATAAAAACAATGTTAGAAAAATCAAATGGTGGATTTGATAAAGTAATAGAATGTTGTGGAAATGCACCTGCAGTATCAACAGCACTTACAGTAGCAAAACCAGGCGGAACAGTTGTATTAGTAGGAGTTGCAACTGAACCTATAACAATACCTACAGTACTAGCAGTAATGAGAGAACTTAAAGTTTTAGGTGCAATTGCATATACAAAAGAAGAATTTCAAAAATGCCTTGATTTAATGGCTGCAAAAGAAATAGATGTAACTAAATTTATATCTGAAATAGTAGGATTAGAACAAGTACAAGAATCATATGAAAAATTAACATCAGGTACTTCTGATGTAATAAAGATACTAGTAGATCCAAACGAAGATAATATATAACAGCACATTTAAAATGTTCTTGATAAAGATACAGTTTTATGATAAAATGTATATAGATGAAGGAAACTTCATAAAATAAAAAAGGATACATTTGATTGTGTGAATCAAATGCAATCCCTTGGGATGCATCTGAAATCAACTAATGTTGAAATCAGATGTTTTTATTATTTAAATAGTAAGGTGATTACTATGAAGAATAATAGTAGAATTACAATAAATTGAGAAATTTCTCTTTTAGTCATAATTACCACCACCTTTCTTTTATCATTAGATAAATAGAAAGGGAAAGCACCTGATATATTTCAAATGTATCCTTTAAAATTATATCAAACATAATTTCGAGTTGCAATGCTTTTGCATTATAAAAATTAGATAAATTAGATAAATATAACGTCATAAAATATTGTATATCCATTTACAATATTTTTTTTATTTGATATAATAACACTCGATATATATCATATGATATATATAAGGAGGAACTATGCCACCAATAAAAAAAATAAATAAAGAAGACATAATAAATACGGGCTATAATATTGCTAAAAAGTATGGTATGGAAGGAGTTAATGCAAGAAGAATTGCAAAAGAATTAAATTGTTCAATACAACCAATATTTCATAATTTTCTAAATATGGATGAGTTAAAAAATGAAGTATTAGAAAGAATTAAACAGACATATAAGTCATATATTAAAGAAAATATTGACAAAGAAAAACCATATAAACAAATTGGATTAGGATATATTAAATTTGCAAAAAATGAACCAATATTATTTAAAATATTATTTATGAGTGAATATAATATCTCACCAATTGATTTAATTACTTCTGATTCTACATATAAAGATATTTCAGAATATGCCTCTTCTGCAACTGACATAGATAAAAATAATATAGATAAATTTCATCTTAAAATGTGGATATTTACTCATGGTATAGCAACACTTATTGCTAGTAATACTTGCACATTTACTAATGATGAAATAAGTGAAATGCTAACAGAAGAATTTAATGCACTAATGAAATTAAAGAGTGAAAAAGGAGATAAATAAATGAAAAATATAATAGAAGTAAAAAATCTTACTAAAAAGTATAAAAATACAAAAGCAATTGATGATTTATCTTTTAATGTTAAAGAAGGAGAAATACTAGGACTTCTAGGACCTAATGGTAGTGGCAAATCAACAACTATTAATTGTATATTATCTCTTCTTAATTTTGATTCAGGTATAATAGAAATATTTGGAAAAAAGATGAATACAAATGCCTATGATATTAAAGAAAAAATAGGGGTTGTATTTCAAGAAGTAGCAGTTTTTAATGAACTTACAGTATATGAAAATATAGATTATTTTTGTGGGCTTTATATTAAAGATAAAATAAAAAGAAAAGAGTATATAGAAGATGCGATTAAATTAGTTGGACTAGAGGACTTTAAAAAGTATTATCCAAAACAATTATCTGGTGGTTTACTTAGAAGATTAAATATTGCCTGTGGAATAGCACATAAACCAAAATTAATATTCCTAGATGAACCAACAGTCGCAGTTGATCCTCAAAGCAGAAATAATATATTAGATGGTATAAAAAAACTTGCTAGTGAAGGTGCAACTATCGTATATACGACACACTATATGGAAGAAGTAGAGATATTATGTAATAGAGTAATTATATTAGATAGGGGTAAAATCATTGCAAGTGGAACTAATGAAGAGTTAAAGTTACTAACTAAAATAGAAGAAAAAGTAATAGTAGAAATTAATGATTTAGATGAAAAATATATTAATGATATAAAGAAACAAAACAATGTTGATAGTGTATCATATAATGATAACAATTTAGTTATTTATTTTAAAAAAGGCAAAAATAATATAGTATCTTTAATTGAATATTTAAAAAAAGAAAATATCATTTACAACAAAATATATTCAATGGTACCAACACTTAATGATGTATTTCTAGAACTTACTGGTAAGGAGTTAAGAGACTAATGTTTTTACATAATTTTAAATATTCATTTTTAACATTATTTAGAAATAAAATGCTAATATTTTGGACATTTGCCTTTCCAATAATACTAGCGACATTCTTTATGATGGCATTTTCAAACATAGAAAAAAAAGAACAACTAGATATAATTGATATAGCAATAGTAGAAAACGAAGAATTTACAAATAATAAAATTTTAAATGAAGCATTTAAAGTACTAGGAGACAAAAATAGCAAAGAACAATTATTTAATATAAAATATACAAAATTAGAAGATGCGAAAAAACTATTAACTGACGGTGAAATTTCAGGATATTTATTAGTAAAAAAAGAAAGTACAGAAGTAATCGTATCAACAAGTGGTGTAAATCAAACCATTTTAAAACAAGTTACAGATGAAATAATACAAAATCAAAAAATAATGGAAAAAATAGTAGAAAATGAAACTGTAAATGGAATTTATAACATTGATTATAACAAGATATATGAAAATGCAATAAAAACAATTAATGAAGCAGAAGTTAGATTGGAAAACGTATCAAATAAAAACTTAAGTTATACAATGATAGAGTTCTATTCATTAATTGCAATGGCTTGTCTTTATGGAGGAATATTAGGATTATCTTCAATAAATGAAGTACAAGCAAATATGAGTAATAACGGAAAAAGAGTTCAGGTAAGTCCAGTTAGTAAAAGTAAAATTATATTAGGTAGCACCCTAGCAAGTTATATAGCACAACTAATAGGACTTGCAATTCTATTTATTTATACAGTATTTGTACTTAAGATAGATTATGGTTCAAATCTACTATTAATAATTCTATTATCTTTAGTAGGAAGTTTAGCAGGTTTATCAATTGGCATATTAGTTGGATCAGGCTTTAAAACAAATGAAAATGCAAAAACAGGAATAATACTATCATATACAATGTTTTGCTGCTTTCTATCTGGAATGATGGGTATAACAATGAAATATATCATAGATAAAAACATACCTATTATAAATAAACTAAATCCAGCAAGTATGATAGTAGATGGATTTTACTCACTATATTACTATGACACATTAGATAGATACTTCTTTAATGTAATAAGTTTAGTTATTTTTGCTTGTATCTTAATATTAATATCAATATATAGTTTAAGGAGGCAAAAATATGACAGTATTTAATACATTCCTAAAAATATTAAATAAAAATAAATTTATTATTATAATGTATACAGTTATACTAATTACATTTGCTGGATTTAATATGAAAACTAGTGATAACAGGCTTTCATTTGTATCCAGTAAACCAGATGTATTAGTAATAAATAATGATGAAAATATAGGACTTACAAAAGATCTAATAGAGTATATAAATAAAAATACTAATATAATTGATATAGAAGATAAGAAAGATAATATAAATGATGCTTTGTTTTATAGGGAAGTTAACTATATAATATATATTCCTAAAAACTATAGAAAAGATTTCCTAAATGGCTTAAATCCAAAACTCAAAATAAAAACAACAGGAGACTACCAAGCATCCCTTGCTGAAATAATACTATCAAGATATATAAAGTTAGCAAATATATATTTAAATATAAATAATAATGAAGATGAAATAATTAAAAATATAAATGAAACTTTAAAATCTAAAACTAATATTTCAGTAACATCTAAATTAGACACAAATAATCTATCTAAAGCAACATACTACTATAATTTTGCAAACTATAGTATTCTAGCAGGATGTGTATATGTAATATGTTTAATATTATCAAGTTTTAGAGAAGAAAAGATTAGAAAAAGGACAGTTATTAGTAGTACAAATATGAGAAAATATAATAGATGTTTAATGTTATCAAATAGTTTATTAGCAATTTTTCTATGGTTATTCTATGTATTATTAAGTTTTATAATTGTTGGTAATATAATGTTTAGTATACATGGATTACTATATATTATAAACTCATTTATATTTACAATATGCGCTTTATCTTTAGCATTCTTAATTGGAAATATAATAACAAATAAAAATGCAATAAATGGAATAGTAAATGTAGTATCCCTTGGTTCATCCTTCCTTTGTGGGGCATTCGTACCTATAGAATATATACCAAATTCTGTACTCTTAATCGCACATATATTCCCATCTTATTGGTACATACAAAATAATGAAATAATAAAAACCCTTGAAGTAGTTAATATAGATACATTAAAAGTAATATTTATAAATATATCTGTTATAATAGGATTTATGATGTTATTCACAATAATAAGTAATATAATATCTAAAAGAAAGACAAAAACAAAATAATTTTATATACTATATTATTAATACTAGGATTATCAATATTTATACTACAAATATTTGTATTTGAATATCCAGATGGTATTCTTGACCCTATTATATGTATAACTAGTATTAGGAAGTATAATTAAATTTAAAAAATAATATGATAAGTCACAAAAAAATAGGTGTCTTTTTTCATTTAAAGTATATTTATTAAAAAAATATATTATAATAAAAGTATATAAATAATTAAGGAGGAATATATGGAAGAATTAGAAAACAAATATATAGAACTATTATTAAAAAGATGTCTTAGTTTTGAAAAAACAAAATCATTATTTATAAGTTGTAAGAAACAAAATGAGGGGTTTGTTCAAAAAATAGTAGAATATGCTACAAACATGGGAATAGATGATATATATATTGATAGTGAAGATGTATATGAATTAAAAGAAAAATTACTTAATATTGATATAAATGATATTGAAAGCGACAAATATTTTGATAAAAGTATATGGAATGAATATGCTATTAAAGGTGCTAGTTTCTTAATGATTGAATCAGAAACACCTAATATTTTAGATGATGTTGATAAAGAAAAATTTAATAGAGCAATAAGAACTAATAAAAAAACAAGACAAATATTTAGAGAAAAGGAAACTACATACCAGATATCTTGGTGTATAGCCGCTTATCCTAATGAATTATGGGCTAAAAGTATATTTCCAAATGATGAAGATGCATATGAGAAATTACTTAAAGTTATATGTGAAATATGTATGGTAAATACTACTAATCCAATAGAAAGTTGGAATGAATATTTAAATACTGCTAGAACTAGGGCATCCCAACTAGATTCACTTGAAATAAAGTCACTTAACTATAAAAATAGTTTAGGTACAGATTTAAAAATAGTAATGCCAAAAAATCATGTATGGAAAAGTGTTGCTGATGATGGCGATGGAACAATGATAGTAAATATGCCAAGTTATGAAGTATTTTCAGCACCTGATTATAGATATACTGAAGGGATAGTATATAGTTCTAGGCCATTAATATATGCTGGTTCTAAAATTGATGAGTTTTACTTAAAATTTGAAAATGGTAAAGTAGTAGATTTCGGAGCAAAAGAGGGTTATGAAACACTAAAAGGAATTTTAGAAGGTGAAGAACAGGCAAAATATTTAGGTGAAGTAGCACTTGTTGAAAATGATTCACCTATATCTAACACTGGTTTAGTATTTGGATCAACCCTACTTGATGAAAATGCATCTTGTCATCTAGCACTTGGAAATGCTTATCCAGATTGTATAAAAACTGATACCAAAAAAACAGACGAAGAACTTATGGAATTAGGATTAAATCATGCGGATATAACACATGTAGACTTTATGATTGGAACACCTGATTTAACTATAGAAGCAGAAACTAATAAAGGTAAAATCCTAATATTTAAGGATGGAAACTTTAATATATAAAATAAAGGAAAAAAGAGAAACACCCCGAATAATAATATAGGAGGTGTTTTAAATTACAAAACAAGATACAAATATAGTAATTATTAGAAAATAAATATTAAACCTACTCAAAGACAATTGATAAATACTTTATAAAATTCTTCTTATATTTAATATAGTAATATAAGAAAATATTAGCAATTAATGTACCACAAAAACATACAAATAGATCCTTAATTGTATCATTTAAACCAATATCTATATATCCACCATATTTTTCTATCCAATCATCACCATTTACTACTAGAGATTTTATTTTAATATTTTGAAATTCTGTATTATTATTACTATCTAATTTTGGTATAACGATATTATTAACAATATAATTTTTTTGATAATCTTTATTTAATATTTTATCACATGAAAATTCATAAAATTCCCATATAACTCCTATACTCAAAGTAAAACTAATTGTAAATATAAATATAAATGAATACTTTAATTTACTACATATACTTTTATGATTAATAACGTCTATTAAATAAAATGCTGCAACTGTACCAACAAAACCCAGTGAAAAATGTAATATTATATCTAAAAAACTACATCTTATATAATAAGAATATACTTATCCTAAAATAGTTGATGATGATATAAACAATAAAAAGTATAGTTTTAAGACATTAGATATTTTTATTTTAAATAATTTTTCAATAAATAAAATAGTTGGAATAGTAAGTATACACGATAAACACATAATAAATGTACGAATATTATTGTTATTAAGTTGATCAAATGAACATAATAAACATACGATTATAAATATACCATATATATAATTAATTAATTTATTTAAGTTTTTCATACCAATATTATCTTCATATATAATATAAAATATACATTCTACTCTAATGTTTGTAAATAAAAAGTAAATAATGTAATTTATAACATAAAAAACTCCACTTTTCTTGATTAATATTATATAATAATTTAGATATAAGTAGAGGAAAGTCATGTTAAATAAAATAGATAATTATAAAATTTTATTTATACTAAGATTATTAAAAAGTATATTAACAACATTTGTAGATTCATTTTTAGTGTTATATTTTTTACAAGTTTCTAATAGTAATATATTACCACTTGGAATATATAAAATAGTATCAATAACTGTTATATATTTTACAATATTTTTACTAAAGAATTTATGCAAATCTAAATATAGGATAAATTTACTTAGAATAGGTATAATATTAGACTTTGTATACTTTCTTTTAATAATAATTTTAAAAGAAAAAGTAGTTGATTATATTTATATAATAGGTATTGTTTATGGTTTAGAAGAAGGATTCTACTATTCTGTATATAACATGTTTGAATCTAATGGTGTGTCTAATAAACAAAGAGCAAAATTCTCTGGACAATATCAAACTGCAAAATCAATATTATCAATCCTTTTCCCACTTATATTTGGCAGTTTAATAGTGGCAACTGGGTTTATAAAAAGTTTAATAGTAGTATTAATAATCGTAATTACAAGAATAATATGCTCTTTTATATTTAAAGATGAAAGTAGTTTTGAAACTACTAAAACTAATATAAAACAATATATTAAATTATTTAAAGGTGATAAAAGAATTGCAAATGTATTTAAACAAAGAATATTTAGTGGATTAACATATTCAGAAGGTGCATTGTCAAATATTATAACAATATATATAATTAAAGTATTTAGTGATTCACTTAGTTTAGGTATATTTACATCTATATTTAGTATAGTAAGTTGTATTCTTGGAATGTTATTTGTAAAAGTAATTAAGAAAAAACACTATAAAAATATTATAGAAATAACCAATATTATAACAATAATTGGTTTAGTATTTATGATAGTCTATTGTAATTTTATAACAATAGTAATATTTAAGTTTCTTCAAACAGTGTCAATGGGATTAACTGACTTAATAGTTAATAATAATACTGCAAATGTATCAAATATAGAGTTAATTAAGAAAAATTATAAAGTTGAGTACTTTTTAACACAAGAAACAGGACTTTTTATAGGAAGATTTATAAGTAACTTTATATTTATACTAATGGCATTTTTTAGTGATTATATTTTAACATTTATAGCAATCTATATATTATTTCTAATACTATTAACAAAAAATTCAATTGCCTTACAAGAAACAGTAGATAAGGAAGAAATATGAGTAGATTATTAAAAGTTATTTAAAAATGAAAAAACTAAAAGGAGGTAAATCATGAAAATAGGGATTGATATAGATGGAGTACTTACAAATGATGATGATTATATATTAGATCATGCGATTAAATATTGTTATGAAAACAATATAAATAGTTATGTAGATGCAACTAGATATGAAACTAAAAAATTTGATTGGAATAATGAAACTTTAGATGATTATAGAAGTAAATATTTTTATAATTATTGTAAAAACGAACCTGCAAGACGTTTTGCAAGTGAAGTAATTAATAAACTTCATCAAGAGGGAAACGAAATATATATAATAACAGGAAGATATAAAGGACACGAAGATAGTACATCTGGTGAAGAAATGCGTAATATAGTTAAAGAATGGCTAAAAAACAATAAAATATATTACGATAATTTAATATTTATTGATGCCTTTAAAAAGGTAGAATATATAAAACAAAATAACATAGATATTATGATAGAAGATAGCCCACAAACTATACCTATAATTTCTAAAATAATACCTGTTTTATGTTATGACTGTAGATATAATAGAGATTTAAAAATAGATAATGTTACAAGAGTATATAGTTGGTATGACATATATTCTAAACTAAATAATAAATAGTAATATAGTTTATACATATACATATATTTTTATCAAAGGAGAAATATATGTATATAAAAAACAATTATTTATCAGTAATACTTAAAATATTAATAGTAGTAATTGGTACATATGGTTTATATAAAGCATGTTTTTTTAATAAAGTTGGATTAGGAGAACATTTCTCATATTATACTAACCTTAGTAATTTAATATGTATTATATATTTTTTAATTCTTTTAATAAAATGTATTATAAGTAGACGTGTAGTAGAAGCAAATCCATTAGTAAAGGGAAGTATGACAATATTAATATCTATAACAGCAATAGTATATAATTTTATATTAAGGCCATTTATGACAGATATGGATGGTGTTATGGATTTACATAGTATATCTAATTATATAGTTCATATAGTAGTACCCATACTAATTATTTTAGATTGGATATTATTTGATAAAAAGGGAGAGTTTAAAAACTACTATCCATTTATATGGTTAATACTTCCATTTATGTATTTTATATTTATATGTGTAAGAGCATTCTTAGGAAAAACATTTACTTATACATCTAGTAGATACCCATATTTCTTTTTAGATATAGATGAATATGGATTATTACAAGTAATATTTAATGTTTTAGTAGCAATAACAGCGATCTTAATATTAGGTTTTATAGTTTTAAAAATTGATAAATTCTTAAATAAGAGTAGAGGTAATGCTATATGTCAAAATTAACTATATACGTTGAGTCAATACTGATTCCAGTTATATTAGGAAGTTTAATTGGTATTATAACATCTAATTACATGGACTATTCTATACTACAAAAGCCAGTATTATCACCACCAGGAATAATATTTCCTATAGTTTGGACTATACTATATATATTAATGGGAGTATCATATGCAATACTTGAATCAAATGAACTTTTAAATAAAAAGATAAATATAATATATTACTTACAATTATTTGTAAATCTATTGTGGTCAGTATTCTTCTTTGTATTAAAATGGAGATTATTTTCTATATTTTGGATATTATTATTAATTGTATTAGTTATTATAATGATAAAAGAATTTTTAAGTAAAAATAAATTATCAGGACTATTACAAATACCATACTTATTATGGCTATTATTTGCTTTATACTTAAATATTTCTATATATTTGTTAAACAGATAATTATATCTGTTTATTTTTTTTAAATTAAATTATAATATAATTGGTGAGTATTATGATAAAAGAAACTAAATATATAGATATTACATTAGATAACTATTCTGATTCAGTAAGTAAATTTAATAAAAATACATTAAATGAAGAACTTAGTAAATATATCTTTAAAGAATGTACTGGAGTAAACTTAAAAAATAAAATAATTCTTAGAATAAAACCACAATTTAATATAACTAAAGAACAAAAAGAATCCCTAGTTGATATGATACGATCAAATTATGGAACAGATATAAGTGAAAATTTAATACATATAAAACATGAAAATATAAAGAAATTACTATTAATAGTTATAGGTATAATATTTGTATTACTATCTCAAATTCTTTCTTTAAAAAATATAATTATTATAAATGAAGTATTTCTTATAATTGGATGGGTTGCAATATGGGAAGCAATATATAGTATTATATTTGTAGATTTGAAAAGAAAACTAGATATAAAAAGATTAAAAAAACTTACAACTTGTAAAATAGAATTTATATAGTTATTAGTAAAGGTAAATTCCTCTAATATCAATATAATATGGTAGAGGAGGTGCATGACTATAAAGAAATGTATTATTTATTTTTCTATTTTAATTACTTGCTTTATAAGTTTAATTATGAAATCTAGTGCAATACAGGGTATAGATGTAAGTAGGTACCAAGGTTATATAGATTATTCAAGAGTTAGGTCATCTGGTATAGAAATAGTTTATATAAGAAGTAGTTTAGGAAACAGTTACGTAGATCCATATTTTAGACAAAATTATAATAATGCCAAATCAAATGGATTAAAGGTTGGATTTTATCACTATGTAGTAGCAAGAAATACTACTGAAGCAAAAGAAGAAGCGAGGTTTTTCGCATCAACTATTGCAGGACTACAACCAGATTGCTTACTTGCAATGGATTTTGAACAATTAAATGGATTGTCTAGTTACGAAGTTAGCCAAATATCTCTAGCCTTCTTACAAGAATTAGAGAGTTTAACTAATAAGAAGGCAGTTGTATATTCAGATAGTTATAATGCTAATAACATGTTTGATAGGACGATATCATCTAGATATCCTCTTTGGATTGCAGAATATGGTGTAGAAAGACCAAACACAGGTAATTGGCCTAATTGGATTGGATGGCAATATACAGATAAAGGGGAAATACCTGGAATAAATGGATATGTAGATAGAGATACTTTTACAAATAATATATTTTTAAATGATACAACACCAATAGATGATCCAGATGTAAGAGATGAGGACTCTACAAAAGCTATATATTATAGAATAAAACGAGGAGATACACTGTATGCCATAGCAAGAGAATATGGTGTTACTGTGAGCAATATTGTATCTTGGAACAATATACAAAATCCAAACCTTATATATCCAAATCAAGTACTTACAATATATACACATTTTAAAAAACAAATAACAAATACTACTACACAAGAAACTACTTATACAGTAAAACGAGGGGATACACTATGGGCTATTGCTAGAAAATACAATGTTACAGTAGAAAACTTAGTAACATGGAATAATATAAGTAATGCAAATTTAATATATCCAGGTGAAGTTTTAAAAATAAATCCAACAAATAATGCACATTTAATAAAGTATGTAGTTGTATCAGGTGATACCCTAGATTCTATTGCTAGTAGATATAATACATCTGTTTATGAACTAACTAAATTAAATAATATTAGCAATCCAAATTATTTATATATAGGAGAAGTCATATATATACCACAAACTTATATTTATTAATAATAAACTGTTAATGTAAAAATTAACAGTTTTTAATATTGTGTTAATAACAAAAATGTGTTAAAATCAAAATGTAATATAAAATTAAAGAGTGATAATTATGGAAGAAAAATTAAAAAACATAATACAAAGATTAACAGAAAAAAATGAAACCATTTCAACTATGGAGTCATGCACAGGAGGGGAACTGGCAAGTTCCATTACTAATATGGAAGGTGCTAGTGAAGTACTTAAATTTAGTGCAGTTACTTATTCAAATGAATTTAAAATAAAGATGGGAGTAAGTAGTGATATAATTGATAAATATTCTGTTTATAGTATAGAAACTGCAAAAGAAATGAGTAAGAAAATAAGTGATTTTACTAATTCTACATATGGAGTTGGTATTACGGGTAAATTAAATAGGATTGATAAAAATAATAAATTTGGTAGCGATAACACAGTATTTGTTAGTATATATGATAGTAATAATGATAAATATCACACATTTAGTATTGATGTAGAAAAATCATCTAGATTAGAAAATAAAATGGAAGTAATAAATAAAACTATATATATGTTAGGAGTTATAATATGATAAAACTTTACATTGTAAGACATGGAGAAACTGACTATAATCTAAAAGAAATAGTACAAAATGATGATGCTGTATTAAATGAAACTGGTATAAAACAAGCAAGTAGTGTAAGAGAAAAACTAAATGATATTGATTATGATTTAATAATATCATCTCCTTTTACTAGAACAAGACAAACAGCAGATATAATAAATATTAAAAATAGACCTATTATTTATGATGATAGATTAGTTGAAAGAGATATGGGAGAATTAAAAGATAAAAAGATGAGTTATAATTCATATAATGGGGCACTTTATTGGGACTATGAATTAAATTTATCAGATAGAGGAATAGAAAGTGTACAAGACATATTTAAAAGAGCGGAAGATTTTATAGATTATATAAAGAAAAACTATAATAATAAAACAATCGTAATTGTATCTCATAATGCAACTATACGTGCCATATATCATGTAATAAATAATACCAATAGAACAAGTGATTTATATAAATTTAAAGTAAATAATGCATGTTTGCTAGAATATGAATTGGAGGGAAATCATGAAAACATATAATTCAGAAGAAGAGTTTTTAAAAGATTACAATAAAGATAGTTACGAAAGATTATCACTTACTACAGATATATTAATATTTAGTGTATCAAGTGGAGTGCAAGAAAATTATAGAAAACTAAATGAAAAATATTTCAGCATACTTTTAGTTAAAAGAGATGACTACCCATTTAAAGATAAATGGTGCTTACCAGGTGGATTTGTTGGTTATAATGAAGAATTAGAAGAAGCACCTTTAAGAATACTTAAAAATGAAACAAATATTGATAATATATATTTAGAACAATTATATACATATGGTGAAGTTAATAGGGATCCAAGAATGAGGGTAATATCAACATCATATATGGCTTTAATAGATAAAAATAGACTAAATGAAAATTTATCTAAAAATGCATCATGGTTTAACGTATTAGTATTAGAAGAAAATAATATAGTTGATATAACACTAGATAATGGAACAACTACTTTAAAGTTTAAGATTAAAAAAACTTTAAAAGAAAAAACTACTGATAGATATAAATTTGAAATATTAGAAAATGATTCTCTTGCGTTTGATCATCCGCTTGTTATAATGGCAGGTATTGAAAGATTAAAAAATAAGATAGAATATACTGATATAGTGTTTAATATGATGCCAGAATATTTTACTTTAGGAGAACTACAACAAGTATATGAAACAATATTAGGTAAAAAATTATTAGATCCAGCATTTAGAAGAATAATTGCAAAAAAAACAGAGAAAACTACAAAAGTAAAAACAGGAGAAGGACATAGACCATCAGCACTTTTTAGGTATAAAAATGATAAACATTAAAAGAATAGGTATATATAGAAATAATAATTCAAAATGCGAATCAATAAAAAAAGTTTTAGAAGATAAATTATTAGAGAATGATTTTGAGATAGTTGATGATAATCCAGATTTAGCCATAGCAATCGGTGGAGATGGTTCTTTTCTTAGAATGATTAAAAAATATAACTTTAATACTAATATATATTATGTTGGTATAAATGCTGGAACTTTGGGTTTCCTACAAGAGATAAAACCTGATGAAATAGATGAATTTATACTTAAACTAAAACAAAATTTATATAAGTTAGAATACTTAGGGATACAAGAAACAGAAGTAATTGCTGATAGTATAAGTTCTAAATTTTACTCTTTAAATGAAATTTTAGTAAGAGATAAAAACTTAAATACTACAATATTAAATATTAAAATAAATGGGGAACTTCTAGAAAGATATGTAGGAGATGGAATATTAATTTCAACCTCAATTGGTTCAACCGCATATAATCTTAGTTTTGGAGGGGCTATAGTATATAGCAATATTCATACTCTTCAAATCACACCTATCGCACCTCTTAATAATAAAGCATATAGAAACTTACTTAATTCAATAATAATACCTGAAGATAGAAAAATAGAAATAAAACCAGAAAAAGGTAAAGAAAGTTTAATCGTATCTATTGATGGTGAAAATAATATTTATGATGATGTTAGTAAAATAATAACAAAGGTTAATGATAAGAAAATAATATGTTTAAGAATGAATGAATATGATTATACTAAAGTAATAAATGATAAATTTATAAATTAGTTATATAATATTTAAAAATAGTGGTATAATTTTAACAAATGTTAATATCAGTTGACAAATTTCCAACTAAAATAGGTAGAATGCAACTTTAAAATTAGTATATAATTTAACTCGAGGTGAAAGAATGAATATAGGTCAAAGATTAATAATTTTGAGAAAATCTAAACAATTATCACAAGAAGAAGTCGCAGATAAATTAAATGTAACAAGACAAACTATTTCTAAATGGGAAACAGAACAAAGCATGCCAGATTTTGATAAAATCGCGCCACTTTGTGAACTTTACGGAATATCAGCAGATGAACTTTTAACAGGAAAAAAAGAAGAACAAGAAGTAAAGGCAGAACAAATTCCTAATAAAGGATATATAAAAGAAAAACGTGCAAAAGGAATATGCATTGGAATTTTACTATACTTTGTTTCAATAGTATGGGTAATGATAACAATCCCAGTATTTATGATGAATCCAATAGTCGCATCAAGTATATTCTTACTTATTTGTGGTATTGCAACATACGTAATAGTTTATACTTGTATGGTATATAAGACAGAAAAGACAAAGAAAGAAGAAAAAGAATCTAAACTAATTAAACAAATAGACAGTATTCTTTCTATATTTACATTGATAATTTATTTTGCATTAAGTTTTACTACTATGGCATGGCACATAACATGGATTATATGGATTATCTATGCATTAGTTATAGAAATAATAAAACTAATATTTCAGTTAAAGGGGAAAGAGTATGAAGAGTAAAGGATTGATAATAACATTGATTGTAATGTTATCTATAACTTGTATTGGATTAGGTGCAATTATGGTACTTATGATAAATGGCAAACTAAGCTTTAGAAACTTTAGTATTTTTGGTATAAATAAAGTAAGCACTACTAAGATATTAGATGAGGTTTATGACACAACTATTGAAAATATTAATATAACAACAGATATTAGTAATATAATAATAAAAAAATCAGATAATGAAAATGTAAGAGTAGTAGTATATGGAGATGCTGATAAAGACAAAATATCAGTTGATTTAGAAAGTAATAATTTAAAAATTAATTCTAAGGGTAAAAAATGTACTTTCTTTTGTTTTAATGTAAAAATGTCTAAAATAGAAGTATATATACCATCTAATTATGATAAAAATATAGACATTAAAAATGCATATGGCGATATTGAAATTGGAGAATTTTCAAATGCAAATATTACAGTGGAAGAGGACTGTGGTGATGTTTATATAGAAGGCATCAAAAAAGTAAACGTAAAAAACAAACTTGGAGATATTAAAATAGACAAAGTAATGGATGCTAAAATAGAAGCTGATTGTGGAGATGTCAAAGTAGGTTCTGTAGATAACATAACTGTTAAAAATAATCTAGGAGACATTAAAATAAAATCAGTTAACAATTATCTAAATATAGAAGAAGATTGCGGAGATGTTGAAATTGATAATTTAGTATTAAATAAAAATTCAAGTATAAAAAACAGTTTAGGAGACATAAAAATTAGATCAACAAATGAAATATATATAGATGCTAAAACTAGTTTAGGAGATACTAAGATAAAGAATAATTATAATAAGTCAGATGTAACATTAAAAATAAACAACAGTTGTGGAGATATTAAGGTAAATAATTAATAGAGGAAATACGAGTTTTCGTATTTTTTTTTATAAATTTTTAAAAAAGTAGTTGACAAAAACGAATGTTATTAATATAATGTTAGTAACAGATGAGAAAAATCTGTATTAAAAAATAAATATGTTAATAACAAAAAGTAAATAACAGATATATTCTGTTAAAATAATACCTTGTGTTATTAATAAAACGATAATAAGAAAGAAGGAATATTTATGAGTAATAACTTAAAAGAATTAGATAAGTATAGAAAAATGCTATACATAATTGATATGGTAAATGGTTTTACAAAAGAAGGAGTTTTACATGATCCAAGTATTTTAAAGGCAGTACCTGAACAATTAAAATTATTAGAAAAATTTAAACATGAGCAAGAAGGTATCTCATTTATAAAAGATAGTCATGAGAAAGGATGTGCTGAATTTAAAACTTTCCCTGAACACTGTGTTAAAGGAACAAGTGAGGCAGAGTTAATTAGTGAATTAAAACCATATGAAAATGCTTCAAATATTTATTTAAAAAATTCAACTAGTGCAATGTTTGCAAAAGGGATGCTTCAAGATCTAAATAAAATGGAAAATCTAAAAGAAGTAGTTGGATGTGGTTGCCTAACAGACGTATGTGTACCTAACTTTTTAATACCACTTAAAAACTTCTTTAATGAAATAAATAGAGATGTAAAAGTATTCTTAGTAAAAAAAGCAACTGAAACTTATAATTCTAATGCACATAATAGAGATTACTATACAGAAATAGCAATTGCACTTATGAAGCAATCAGGAATAGTAGTAGTAGATAATCTAGAGGAATTGGAAGAAAAAGAAAAACAATATGGTTTACATAAAAAAGGAGATAGATAATTATGAAAATATATAATGGTTATAAAAGATTACCAAGAAATTATACATTAGTAACAGATGATTATGAATATAAAATGGCTCAGGGCTATTTAAAGACAAATAAACAAAATGAAATTGCAGTATTTGATATATTCTTTAGAAAAATCCCTAATGGTGGGGGATATGCAATTATGGCAGGTTTAGACAAAATAATTGAATATATTAAAGATATAAAATTTACTGAATCTAATTTTGATTATTTTAGAAGAAATGGATATGGTGAAGAATTTATAGATTACTTAAGAAATTTTAAATTTACAGGAGATGTTTATGCTATTCCAGATGGAACACCAGTATTTCCAAATGAACCATTAATTACAATAAAAGCACCATTAATAGAATCCCAAATTATAGAAACATCATTACTTGCAATAATAAATGGTGCGATGGAGCATGCAACTGCTGCAAGAAGAATAGTAGAAGCAACTCCTAACGGTAAAAGTATTATGGAGTTTGGAGGAAGACGTGCAGATGGCCCAGAGGCAGCAATAGACTCATCAATATATGCTTTAATGGCTGGATGTAATGGAACAAGTAATGTACTTGCTGCTGATATGTTAAATAAAAAAGCACTTGGTACAATGGCACATAGCTGGATCGAGTCATTTGATACAGAATTAGAGGCATTTATATCATTTGCTAAAATTTATCCAGATAATTGTATACTTCTAGTTGATACTTACGACACATTAAGAAGTGGTGTACCAAACGCTATAAAGACATTTAATTATATGAAAGAGCATAATATGCCATTAAATAATATAGGCATAAGAATAGATTCTGGAAATTTAGTAAATCTTTCTAAAGAAGCAAGAAAAATGTTACAACAAGCAGGATTTCCTCAAGCAAAAATATGTTTAAGTAATGGTTTAACTGCTGAAAATATAGAAAATTTAGTTGCCGAAGGAGCAGAATTTGATATGTTAGGTGTAGGAGATAATATATCTAAACCAGATGGTAGAATGGGTTGTGTATATAAAGAAGTAGCAATAGGAAATTTTGAATCTAATTTAAGACCGAAAATAAAACTATCTAATGATGCGATTAAAATAACTAATCCAGGGTATAAAAAGTTATATAGGGCTTATGATAAAAATACTAATCTTGCAATATGTGATGTTATAGAAAGAGCAAATAAACCTATAACTAAAGAAGATTTAATAATTATTGATCCATCTAATCCAATTAATAAAACAGAAATTACAAATTTTGAATTAGTAGAGTTACAAAAACCAATATTTAAGCAAGGTAAGTTAGTATATAAAGATAATGATTTAGATATTGATGATGTTAAGTATTATTGTAATTCTCAAATGTCAACTATTTATGATGATGTAAAAAGAACTACTAACCCAGCAAATTACTATGTTTCTTCTCCATTAGAATATTTTGAGTATAAAAGTCAAATTATTGATGAAGAAAGAGCAAAAGTTAAACAAATAAGAATGGACGTATAATTATGAGAAAAGAAAAGTTAGAAGAATTAAAAGAGTATATGCAAGAGTTAAAATCTATTAATATAACTAAAACAAATGATAAACCTAGATTTTTAAGCATTGATACTTATAATTGTACTATAAACAATGGAAAAACTATAAAAAGAGAGAAATTACTAAAGAATAAAAATGATGGTAGTGCAGTTGTAATAGTACCAATAATAAAGGATACTAATGAAATAATACTTGCAGTTGAACCAAGAGTATTTACTACTGATTCAGTTGCAGTAAATTTGCCAGCTGGCTATATAGAAGAGGGTGAAGGCATAGTAGAAGCAGCAGGAAGAGAACTATTAGAAGAAACTGGATATACATTTAGTGATAATAACGTAATAAATCTAGGTGAGTATTATCAAGATCAAGGTTGTAGTGCAGCATTAAATAAATATTTACTAGCACGTAATTGTATTAAAATATCTAGTCAAAAATTAGATGATGGTGAATTTATAAAATATTTTATATGTCACTACGAAGAGGCATTAGAATTAATGCATATGGGATATATAAAAGATGCTAATTCTTTTATAGCATTAGAATCAGCTAAACAATATATAAGGAGGTAATTTTATGACTTTTAATGTCAAAGAACAAACAAACAATGTTATTAATTTTATAAGAAAATATTATAAGGAAAATAATTTAGGAGGTGTAATATTAGGTATAAGTGGAGGTAAAGATAGTGCAGTTGTTGCAGCGCTATTTACTAAAGCACTAGGATGCGAAAATGTTATTGGTGTAACTCTACCATGCCACTCTAAAGATAAAGATAAAGTAGATGCTAAAAAGGTAAGTGATTACTATGGATTTAAACTATATAACCTAGATTTAACAAATACATTTGATAGCTTTGTTAAAGAGATAGAAAAACTAGGTAATTTTAGTGAAGAAAACAAGAAAAATAGTGATATTAATCTAAAACCTAGATTAAGAATGTCTGCTTTATACTATCTAGCTTCCCTTTTTTCATCAGTTAATAATAAAACATATTTAGTTGCAGGAACAAGTAATAAATGTGAACTTTATGTTGGATATTTTACTAAGGGTGGAGACTCTGTACACGATATTTCACCAATTGCTGACTTTACAGTAGAAGAAGTAATAAAAATAGGGGAATACTTAAGCGTTCCATTTGAAGTTCTTCATAAGGCGCCAAATGATGGATTATCTAATATGACAGATGAAGAAAAATTAGGTGTAAAATATTCTGATATTGCAAAATATATGGAACACCATAATTCAGTAGAAGAAAGCATAAGAGAAAAAATAGAAAAATTACATAATAGTAATTTACATAAATTTGTGATACCAACATATAGGAGGGATTAATATGTTTGAAAATATAGAAATAAAATCAAAAGAATTAAAACAATTATTAATAGATTATTATAAAAATACAACTAAAGATGAATGTATTAGTATATCTTTTAAAACAAGTGAAGAACTTGTAGGATTTTATGAAAGTAAAAGTATAGTGACAAGAATAAGATTAAAACAAAACTTAAAATTAGGAAGTCAAATTATTTCTAAAGAAAGAGAAATAAATAATAAAGAATTAAAAGATGTATTAAATGAGATACTAAGTGAACAAGATTATGAAGTTGTAAACTTATATTTAGATAATCAAAAAAATTCTGTAGGTTACTATGAAGATGTCTGTTATCAATTTGCAGGAATAAAATTAGACGTTAGGAAAAAACAAAAACAAAAACAAAAAGTAAGATAGGTGTATAAATAAATATATGAAAATAGGAATATTTGGTGGTTCTTTTAATCCTCCACACAATATACATAAAAAAATAGCAAGTGAATTAATACAAAAAAAATATGTAGATAAAGTAATTTATGTACCAACTGGAGATAATTATAATAAACCATATCTAGTACCTGCTAAAGATAGATATAATATGGTTAATATAATGATTTCAAATGATGAGGCTCTAGATATAGATGACTTTGAATTATATGATAGAAAATATACTTATGAAACTTTAGATTATTTTAAAAATAAATATAAAGATGATGATATATACTTTATATGTGGTAGTGACAACTTAAATGAAATAACTACGTGGAAGAATTATAAATATATATTAGATAAGTATAAAATAATAGTTATAAATAGAAATAATGATAATATAGAAGAAAAGTATAAAAATGTTATACATGTAAAACTAGATACAAGTAATTTATCATCAACAGAAATAAGAAGTATATTAGAAACTAAAAATTATAATCTATTAAAATCCAAAATAGATAAAAGTGTATTAAAATATATAGTAGATAAAAATTTATATTAGTAAGTTATGATAAAATAAAAAGAATGGTGGTATAAAGTGAAACGTGTAAAAATAATTGGAGCTGGAATAGCAGGGTGTGAAGCAGCACTTCAATTATCTTCTAATGGGTATATAGTAGATATTATAGATAATAAAAATTGTGAAAATAATATTTACCCAATCAGCAGTATTTCCAGCAATATATGGGACATCTATTGATTTTAATAATGAAAATATAATTAAAATAAACAATGATACTTATATTATTAATATTTCTGATGAACTTTTTGATAAAATAAGTACTTTAATTGCTTCATCAACCCCAACACATTTTCACAAAATAGATGAAGAAATAGATTTTTCTAAGTGCAATTCCATTGATAATATTGCAAAAATGGGGAAAAATATTTTACTTGAAAAAGTATTCTCACATCCATTATATAATAAACCTTGCGTAGTTTTAGAAAAGGATAAAATTCTACACGATGTATTTAATATAAAAGGTTTTAATACTACAATGGGTGTACAAAGACAGCAAGATATTATAAAATTAATACCTAGTTTAGAAAACTGTATCTTTGCTAGATTTGGACTTATGCATAAAGATACATATTTTAATTCACCTAGATTTTTAGATTGTTATTTTAAAGTTAAAAACTCTAAAAAAGACATATATATTATTGGGCAAATATCTGGTTGTGATGGATATTTGAGAGCGATGGCAAGTGGTATAATTGCAGCACATAGAATAATGTGTGGGCAATCTCTACCACAAGTTCCAAAGAATACTATGATTGGTGGTTTAACAAATTATATTTCAAATGGGAATAATGATTATTTTCAACCAATGTCAGCATCCTTTTCATTGATTGATGATTTCAAAAACTGTAAAGAACAAGAAAAAACATCAAAAAAAGAGTTAGAAAAATATATGAATTATGTAAAAAAGAATTTACGAATAAAAACTTTTAAATAAAATATTAGTAATAACAGTGATTATATGGAAATTAAACTTCCTAATAGTACCTGAATAATAGTTATAGGGAAAAATTAAGAAAAGTGACAAGTATTGTCATTTTTTTGTGTTAAAATATGTATAGGTGATTACAATGGGAAAGTTTTCTAATATGCTTTATATGATAGATTTATTAAACACTGGTAATATGTATTCTATAAGAGAATTAGCAAAAAAGTTAAATGTGTCTGAAAGAATGATTAGGTATTATAAAGATGAACTTTCAAAAAATGGAATTTATATAGAATCTTTTAAGGGTCCTAATGGTGGGTATTTTTTAATAGATAAATTAAAGAATTATACTAGTATAAATAAATATGATACTCAGTTATTGCAATATGCTTATGAAGTATTAAAGGAAAATAAGTTTATATTTTTAGATAAGTATAAGGAATTTATTAATAAGGTAAAAAATATGAATGATATTTCTGAAGAAAAGAGTAAATTTATTTCTAATATTAATATGGATGATAATAATCAAATAGAAATAGTAATAATTAATGCTATAAAAAAATCAGATAAAATACATATTGTTTATTCTAATATAGATGGTAGTATTTCTAATAGGATAATACATCCTTTACAAACTTTTAAATATAAGAATGAAAAGTTTGTAACAGCTTATTGTGAGTTAAGACGTGATATTAGGCATTTTGAAATTAAAAGAATTATTGAAATAAAATAAAAAAGACGAAATACTTCAAAATGTTATGATATAATTTTTTTGGATGTGATAATATGTTAGAAAATTATACTTATATTGATTTTGATGGAGTTATTCTTGATTCACAGAAAAGAATGTTAGAAAGAAAAGCATTAGCAGGTTTTAAAGATCAAAAAAGTAAAGAACAATTTGATTTATATTTTGAATATACAAATAACCATCCAGAAGAATGGGAATATATTATTAATCGTGCAAATCAAATTAATAATTCTGTAGATATAATACAAAAATTACAGAGTTTGAATAAAAGAATAGCGATACTTACAAAAATACATACTCTTTACGAAATGAAGGTTAAAGTTAGGGAATTAAGAGAAAACAGAAATATATATGTTCCTGTTATATTTGTTCCACCAGGTATAAAAAAGTATGAAGTTGTTATACCTAATAACCAGTTGTTAATAGATGACTCTAAAAAAAATATACAGGAATGGATACAACATGGTGGACAAGGACTTATTTTTGACGAATATATTGATGTAGACACAGATTCTAAGGTAAAAAGTTTGGAATTTTTATTAAAGAGGTAATTATTATGCTAGACAAAAAATTAATAAGAAATTATAGATTATCACTTGAACAAAAATATAACGCTGTATGCTTCGATATAGATGGTACTTTAACAGAAAAAAACTCAAAGAAAATAGACGAAAGAGCAATAGAAATGATTGCTGATCTATTAAAAAGAAAAGTACCAGTCGTTTTTATTACTGGTAGAGGTGAAACAGGGTTAAACGATTTAAAAAATGATGTATATTTAAAATTAAAAAACATCTATCAAGTTTCTAATAATGAATTATATAGGATGTATGCTTTAACAAATGATGGTGCTAGATTATTTTTTACTATAAAGAATATGAATGATAATGATTCTATTTTTTCTGATAATTTATATATATCTACTGAAAATGAACTAAATCAATTAAAACTATTTAATGATACTGTAGTAAAACGTTTAAGGGATAGTGCAATTAGTGATATTTGTAATATTACATATTCAAAAGATTTAAAAACAAAAACCATTTTAAACATTCGTATAATATTTAAGGTTGATGATAAAAAATTAATTGACTCTGTATTTGATATAATTCAAGACATAATTAGAAATGATAATTTAGATGCTATATCTATAACAAGAGGAATATATAAAGATAAAAATGTAATTCAAATTGGAACTTCTAAAAAATCAAAAGCAATAGAAAAAACAGAAAAAATAATTGGAGTCCCTAAAAATTCAATGATACGTATAGGAGATTGTGGAGATAAGATGGGTAATGACTATTCTATGTTAAATTGCGAACACGGATATAGCGTTGACAAGACAAGTGGTGACATTGATTCCTGCTTTCCTATTATTGATGAAAATGGAGAGATTTTAAAGGGTATAGATGCAACAATTTATTTAGTAAAACATGCTAAAATTTTGCCTACTGTTTGTTTAGAAAGTGCAATTAAAACCAATTATGTATATGAGTATGCAAAAATAGAAAAAGAAATTATTAAAGGCAAAAACGGCCATCTAAAATTTTACAACGAAATAGTTAATAGAAAATTTGATTTAATAAATGGTATAGATGATTTATTTGATAAATCTAGCGGGAGCATAAAGATACCAATGTATGAATGGGAATTAATAAAGAATAACCCATTAAAAGATTTTTGGAATATACAAAATGGTAGTAAATTATTTTATTCTATGAGAGATAATAATAACTACCTATTGCGAGGTTCGAAAACATATTATTATTTTTTAGCAAATAGGAGAAGTGTAGATGGGGAAGATATGACAACTTCTGATGATGTTATAGAATGGTATCATAATACAATAGAATTTCTTAATAATGCTTATAGCGCTGTAAGTATAAGCACTGATATTAATAGTAATGTTAACTTAAAATTTATATTGGGATTATTAGATAATATCAGAAATATACTATTAATATTAATTAATCATAAATTAAATAATGAATATCTAAATAAAAATATTTTATTAAATTTAGAATCAGATAATAATGGTTTTTATAATATATATAAGAGTTTATATTTTGTAGAAGATTTAATGAGTAAAATTTGTTTTCATGAAAATTTTAATTTACCAAAAGATAATATACTTGAATTAATAAAACTTACTAGTAACGAGCTAAAAAATGAGTTTTTTAAAGTAAAAGATAACTTAAATTTGGAAGACTACTCAAAAGAATATAGAGCATATAGAGAAATTGATAATTTTGCTGAAAATTATATAACTGTAAAATTAAATGAAAAAAAGAATAAGCAAAGTGAAAATTTTGGTGTATGTGGAATGTGCTATGGTGGAATTGAGTTACCTATATTATATAAACTCATTAATCAAAATATATCAGATGTATTAATTTTAAAATTTAATAAACAAGTTTCTGGATATGCTAATAAACAACTTGTAGATCTTAGAAAGTTTAATATTAGAAATTATGGTAATTTATTAATGCTTGGAGAAATTAAAAATAATAATATTGTAATGTTAGATGATAATGTATTAACTGGTAAAACAATGCAATTGGCATTAAATACTTTATATGATTTTGGTATGAATGTTAGTAATATAAATATAGTTAGATATCCTAGTGTAAATAGAATTGATCAAATGTTTATGAATGGGCATGGAGCCATTGATTATAATTTATTTTTTGATTATATAACAGGATTATGTTTTCATAGTCCATATAGTTGGAGAGATGAAAATAACCTAAATAAATATGAGGATTCTTTGGGAATTTTTGATTTAAATAGACGAAAAATAATTGAATGTCTAATAAAAAATCATGATTATAAAGAAAATAGTGAGGTTGCTCAATATAAGAGGAGAATAAAAAAATGAGAGTAGTAAGTATAGGTGATTTAGTTACAGATTATTATTATAAGAATGGAGTACTTTTAGGTATTAATGGTGGAATGAGTTCCCATAATATTATTGCTAATCTTTCTAAAATGGGTATTGAAACAAGTGTATTTGGTGTATGTGGCAACGATGTTGCAGGAGATGTTGCAGTTAGAAGTTTAAAAGATTTAAAGGTCGATACTTCTAATATTAAAATAATAGATAATATTAATACACGCTGCTTTCATGTATCTTATTTTAATGAGGGTAAAACACTTAAATTTACATCTAAAAAGAGATGCCCATTTTGTAATGAGAAAAGATGGTATGATGATAGTTTAATTGATGTAAATGAGATATTAGACAAAATAAAACCTGATGATATTTTAGTATTTGATAATTTAAATTCTAAAAATCAAGAGATTATTGATAAATCTACTAATAAGAAAATTGTTGATTTAGGTCAATATTTTGAATTTGAAAACTTATCTAAAGATGACATAATTAATAAAATAAAAGGAAAATTTGAAATAATTAATTTTAATGAAAGAGTTACAAAATATTTAATTAAAATATTTAGTTTAAAAAATGAATTAGATGTGTATAAATTATTTAATCCTAAATTAATAACAATTACTAAAGGTGAAAAGGGTGCAACATTTATTCATGATAATATAACATATGATTTTAAGTTAGAAAATAAATCTGTTCCTGTTGACTCAACAGGTGCTGGAGATGCTTTTATATCTAGTATTATAAGGTATTGGATTAAAGATGAATTAATTTTTAATCCTAAAAAATTCTCAAAATGGTATTTAAATTCTACTAAATTAACTTATAAAGTGGTACAAAAGATGGGAGCAAGGGGACATTTAAAATCTTTATATAAGATAAAAAGTATAGATGATATTTGCACATGTAAAAATTTTTCCATAGTAATAAGAAAACAAATTAAAAGGTGTAGTATAAATATAAATAATTTAGAAACTAGAATTATAAACGCTATTAAATCTAATGCAGTAAAAAGAATAGATAATATAGGTTTTAATAAAAGTGGAAATTATATTTTTATTGGTACAGGTGGTTCATTTGCAAGTGCATACTTTTCATCTATAATTATTAATAACTTATATGGAAGTAATACTTATGCAATGTATCCTAGAGATATAGTTTATAGAAATAATAAAAAAATAGATAAAGTTATTATGATTACATACTCTGGAACTACAAATGATATATTAGAGAGTACAAAGAATTTTCCAAATTCATCTAAATATATTATTACTAAAGGTGAACAACAGAAAATAGTTATGAAAACTAATATTATAAAAAATAATATTATAAGTTATAGAACTGGTTCAAATAAAACAAAAGAAAGAGGTTTCTTATCTTTTGAAGGTGCTGTTGTACCAGCAGCAATATTCTTAAAATATTATTATATTAAGACAAAGAAAACTTTTGATATAGAAACATTTGTAAAGACTTCTATTAAGTATTGGAATGACTTTTTTAAAGAACAATTTAAAAATAAAAATATTATCAATATGTTTTTAGTAGGAAATACTATAAATATATTTAAAGGAGACTATACAAATAGTGCTAGTTATGATATAGAAAGTAAAATTATTGAGTCTGGAATACTTAATTGCGTTGTACATGAAAAAAAGAATTTTTCTCATGGAAGATTTATCAATTATGAAAATCTAAATAATAAAAATAGTATTTATTTTAAGCAAAAGACAACTAGTAAATATGAAGAAAAACTTTTAGAGTATTTAGCAAAAGATAATATCTTAATACTTGAAAGCAGATATGATGGATTATTATGTGAATTTGATTTATTAATTGCTTCCCAATTATTAATATATTATATTTCTAAAGTATTAGATATTGATGTTTCTAAACCTAAGTATTCAGAAGATGCCATGAAAATATATTTTTATAAGGGTGAGTTGTAGAGAAAATATTGTGATACAAATTAAGATAATTGTTTATGATAAATTGACAAAAAAGTGGTATTATGATAGTATAAAAAACATTTAGGGGAGAGATTTAATAATGGAAAAATTAATAATTGGTGTTGATGCAGATGGTGTAATGACTGATATGATGGCATTTAATTTAAGAGATGGCCAAAAATTTTTTAAGAAGCCACCAGTTAATCCTAACGGTTATTCGCCTACTGAAATATTTGGTGTAACTAAAGATGATGAATTTAAATTTGGATTGAAATATTTTCTTAAATATATAAAGAAAGAACCTGCTAGAACTAATTGCTCTAAAATTCTAAATAAACTAGAAGGCGAAGGAGATGAATTGCATTCAATAACTGCCAGAAAATTTGTTACAATAGATAATCTTTTTGGTGAATACAATAGAAAAACATTTAAAAAATGGCTATCTAAAAATAATATACGTTTTAAAAGTATACAATTTTGTTCTGAGCATAATACACCAATCGAAAAAATGATAGCATGTTCTAAGCTGTCAGTCGATGTAATGATTGAAGATAAACCTGAAGTTGCTATGTACTTAGCTGAAAATGGTGTGAAGGTACTTTTATTTGATAACCCATATAATCAGGGCTTAGAGCATGAAAATATGATAAGAGTAAAAAATTGGGACGAAATTTATGACCAAATTAATATAATTCGTGAATTAAAATCAAAAGAGCAAAAAAGTGTATTTGAAAAGAAAACTGTTGATCAATTACAGAAGATGTCTTTAGAAGAAAAAAAAGATTATTTTATATCATATAGGAAGTATTTAAGAAATATCAAAATAGATTCAAAACTCTTTGAAAAAGGTAAAAGACGTTACAAACTATTATATACTATCGGTGCTATACCAGTAAAAATGATATTTAAGCCAAGAATTATAGGTAAAGAGAATATACCATATCAAGGCGGCTTTATAATCGCATCTAACCATGAAAATAGCAATGATCAGTATTTGATAGATATAGCTCTTAATGGAAAACCATTTACAGGTTTTGCAGCTCATACAATAAAAAATACTTTTAGGGGAAAACTGTTTGAATTTATAAAAAGTGCAATATTTATTGATAGGGAGAGTCCAGAAAGTAAAAAAAGTGGATCTGAGGAATTAGCAGTTAGGATTGCGCATGACCAAATTGGCGCAATTTTCCCAGAAGGTACTAGAAAAAACAAAACAGAAGAAGGCAGGAAAAAGTTTTTATTACCATTTAAATTAGGTACTGTTTCAATTGCACAAAAAACAGGTGGTCCCATTTTACCAGTGGCCTTATCTTATGGAAAAAAGTATAGTTTAGTTAGGGTTGGAGCTCCTATTATTGTTAAACCTGAAGATGATTTAGAAACTGTAAATAAACAGTTATTTGAAGCCGTTTCTAAACTAAAACAAGAAAATATTGATTATATGGAAAATAAAAAACAATTAAAGTTACATATTTAAACTAGTATTAAGGGGATGTATTTATGAAAATAAAAAATTTTACTGTAAATGAAGAAAAATTAAGAGATTTATATTTGAGAAAATTGGCGCTTGGTGAAATCCAAGGGCCTTTAACAGGTATTCCTAGTATTGATAAAAAATTTTTAATACATTATACAGAGGAACAAATAATGGCCGAAATGCCTAGTACAACAATATATAATTATATGTTTGAAAAAAATTTAGATAATCTGGATGATATAGCAATTATTTATTTTGGAAAAAAGTATAGTTATAGGGAACTAAGAAACCAAATTGATGAATGTGCAAAAGGTCTACAACAAAGGGGAATAGGTGTAAATGATATTGTTACTGTATGTATGCCTAATACTCCAGAAGCAGTAATTATGTTTTATGCATTGAATAAAATAGGTGCTGTTGCAAGTATGATTCATCCATTATCTTCAGAAAATGAGATAAAGGAATTTATAAATGAAAAGAATTCTAAAATGGTAGTTACTATAGATTCATCTTATTCAAAAGTTACAAATATTATGGCTGATACAAATCTAGAAGAGATAGTTGTTGTTTCTCCAAAAAATTCTATGCCATTTCCTTTGAAGCAATTGTATAAATTTACTAAGAACAATTGTAAAATTAGAAAGAATTCGAAGACGATTATGTGGAAGGATTTTATAAAACTTGGTAGAAAAATAGATAAAGTTAATGAACATCCATATGAAAAAGATAAAACTTCAGTTATTATGCATAGTGGAGGAACAAATGGTTCTCCAAAAGGTGTAGAATTAACGGATGATAACTTTAATTCTATGGTTGAACAGTTCGTTTTAAAAGCCGATAATTTTGAACGCGGGGACAGAATGCTTACTGTAATGCCTGTATTTCATGGCTTTGGTTTATGCAGTTCAATACATTTGCCTTTATCACAAGGCGTTGCAACCATATTGATACCTAAAATTAACATTAAAAATATTGATAAGACATTAAATAAATATAAACCAAATCATCTTTTAGGTGTACCGACTTTATTTAAGGGTATAATGTCAGTAATTAATAACAAACTTTCAAGTGGTAAATTAAAAGAGTTTGATTTATCATATCTAAAATATGTCGTGTCTGGTGGAGATGCTGTTAAAGAGTCTTTTGAGACAGAAGTTAATAGATTTTTTGCAAAATGTGGTTCTAATGCTAAGTTATCCAAAGGTTATGGTTTGACTGAGGCAGTTGCTGGTGCAACTTTTGCTTATGGTGAATATAATGCAGTTGATTCTGTAGGTATTCCAATGGTAAAAACAAATGTAAAAATAGTAGATATAGAAACAGGAGAAGAAGTTTCTGAGAATATAGATGGAGAAATATGTATTTATGGTCCTACTGTTATGAAAGCATATTACGGTCGTGAAATTGAGACTTTAGAGGCATTAAAGGATGGATGGTTACATACAGGAGATATGGGACATATTCAAAATGGAATATTGTATTTTTCTCAAAGAAAAGCAAATATGATAATTTCAAGTGGGGTTAATGTTTATCCAAGAACAATTGAAGAAGTAATTGAAAAACATCCAGCCGTTCAACAATGTGCAGTAATTGGAATATATCATTCTTATAAGAATGAGGTTCCAAAAGCTTTTATTGTACTTAAAGAAGGTTATGACTTAACTGAAGAAATAAAACATGAAATAGAACAACTATGTCATTCAAATTTAAATAAATATTCTATTCCATATTCTTATGAATATAGGGAATCTCTTCCTCAAACATTACTTGGAAAAGTCAGCCATAATATGTTAAAGCAGGAAGATCCTGATGTTAAGGTAAAAAGATATACAAAATAGAAATTTATTTATTAATTTCTTTTTTTATGTTAAAATATATTAGAATAGAGGTGTTGCAATGTATAGTAGTATGTTTTTTCAAATATCAGCGTTATTTTACTGTGTTTTAATAATGATAACTTACTTTTATAAAAAGAGAATAAAGAGTATTGAAAATAAACTGTTTTCTAGTTTAATAATTACTAATTTTATTGGAATTATAATTGATCTTATAAGTACATACTTAGCGATTTCAAAAATTCAAAATATATTTTTAGTATTATCATCTAAATTATATTTAGTATATTTAATTACATGGATTACAATTATGACATTGTACATTTTTACTATTTCTCAAAAAAGTAAAAATAACAGATTAAAAATGATATTTAAGTGTTTTATTGCATTTTTAATAATTTCATCAATATTGATTTTAATATTGCCACTATATAACAATATGGAGTCGAATCGGGTTTATACATACGGCCCTAGTGCTACAATAACATATATTATTTCAGGAATACATGTTGTTTGTTGGATTATAGTGATGATTCCTAACATTAAAAACTTAAAACAAAAAAAATATCTTCCAATGTTCTTCTATATGACTATAGGTTTAGCTTTAACATTTTTACAAGCAAGTGTTCCAGAAATGTTAGTTATTACAGCAATGGAAACTTTTGTAACTTCATTAATGTACTTCACAATAGAAAATCCAGATATGAAAATGTTAAGAGAAATACAACAGTCAAAGGAATATGCAGAACAAGCAAATACTGAAAAAGCAATGTTTCTATATAACACATCACAAGAATTAAAAACACCAGTAAAA
>CAOKET010000010.1 GCA_948467605.1 uncultured Mycoplasmatota bacterium
GATATAACTAATTTTTATTTTTTATTAGTCATATCTTTTATTTTTGTTATTATATATATTTTATTTTACATAATTTGTAGTTTTTAATTATTTTTTATACTTATTAAAATGGCATTTTAAAATTACCATTATTCATCTGTTTCATCATTTTTTTCATACTATCAAATTGATTTAATAATCTATTTACATCGCTTACTTCCAGCCCACATCCTTTTGCAATGCGTATTTTTCTACTTGCTTTTATTATATCTGGGTTGCTTCTTTCCTCTTCTGTCATTGACTGAATTATTGCTTCTATATGACTTAGTTGTTTTGGATCTATACTAATATTATTAAGTCCCATTTTGGATGCTCCTGGAATTAATTTAAGTAAGTTTTCTAATGGTCCCATTTTTTTAATTTGTCCTAATTGATTTAAAAAGTCGTTTAGATCAAATTTACCTTTTTTTAGTTTTTTTGCTAAATCAATGGCCTCTTTTTCATCAATTTGTTCTTGTACTTTTTCTACCATTGAGATTATGTCACCCATACCTAGGATACGGCTTGCCATTCTTTCTGGATAAAAGTTTTCTAATCCATCTAGTTTCTCTGATACACCAATAAATCTAATTGGTACATTTGTTAAGTATCTTGCAGATAGGGCAACACCGCCCCTTGTATCTCCATCTAACTTAGTTAGAATGGTACCAGTTAAATTAACATTTTCATTAAATCCAGTAATTACATTAATAGCATCTTGTCCCATCATTGAATCTATTACTAAAAGGGTTTCATCTGGATTGATTTCTTTTTGTAAATCTTTTAATTCATCCATTAATTCAGTATCTATATGAAGACGTCCTGCTGTATCTATTAATACATAGTCAAAGTTGTTTTCTTTGGCATAATTTACAGCATTTTTAGCAATGTTAACAACATCCTTATTATCTTCACTATATACTTCTATATTTAAACTCTTACCAACCTGTTTTAATTGATCAATTGCTGCTGGTCTATATACATCGCATGCTACCATAAGAACTTTTTTATTGTATTTTTTTCTTAAAAGATTAGCAAGTTTACCAATACTTGTTGTCTTACCACTACCTTGTAACCCGACTAGCATCATTGTTGAAAACTTAGATTTTATTTCTAGGGTTTCTTCTTTTCCACCAAGTAATTCGGTAAGTTCATCTTTCATTATTTTTACAAATAAATCGCCTGGATTTATACTACCTTTAACTTCTTCACCTAGTGCTTTTTCTTTTACTTTATTAGTAAATTCTTTTGTTACCTTATAGTTTACATCTGCTTCTAGGAGTGCTAATCTTATCTCCCTCATCATATCAGAGATATTTTCTTCTGTTATTTTCCCATATCCCTTTATTTTCTTTATAACGCCTTGTAATCTTTCACTAAGTCCTTCAAACATATTATCACCTTATCTATAAATCAATATCTATTAATTTCTTTTTTAAGTTCTCATCTTCTATAGTATTTATTATTTTTTTTAGTTTATTTGATTTTTCTATTAAGTTTAGTTTTGCTTCATAATTTTCTAACTTTTCTTTTACCTTTTTTAGTTGTTTATGAACAGCATTTCTACTAACACTAAAATTTTCACTTATTTCTTGTAATGACATATTATCAAAGTAATAGTATTCAAAATACTTTTTTTCTTTATCATCTAAAAGTTGTTTATAGTAATCATACATCAGAATTAATTCTATATTTTCTTTCATTTTACAAAATCCTTAAATAGTCCATATATATAATTTTCTATATCAAATACTTTTAAATCATTTTCTCCTTCACCTAAGCCAATATATTTAACAGGTATACCTAAGTCCTCCTTTATAGCAAGTACAATACCACCTTTTGCGGTTCCATCAAGTTTAGTTAGAATAATTCCTGTTATATTTGTTATTTCTTTAAAATTCTTTGCTTGGCTTATACCATTTTGCCCAGTTGTAGCATCTACTACTAAAAGTGTTTCATGTGGAGCATCTGGAATTAGATTTCCTATAACTTTATTTATTTTTTCTAGTTCTTTCATTAGATTAACTTTATTTTGTAATCTTCCTGCTGTATCTATTAGTACATAATCGTACTTTTCTTCTATTGCTTTTTCTAAGCCAGTATATATTACACTAGATGGATCACTACCTGCTTCTTTTTTTTCTATGTCTACACCAATTTTACTAGACCATTTATCTAGTTGTTCAATAGCGCCTGCTCTAAATGTATCTCCTGCTATTAGAAGAACTTTTTTATTATCTTGTTTTAATACATTGGCAAGTTTACCAATACTTGTTGTTTTTCCAACTCCATTTACTCCTACTACTAATATTACAGTTGGCCCATTAGGATTTTCTTTTATTTTATTTGATATTACTTCATCATTTACATATATTATAAATAATTCATCTATAATAACTTCTTTTAAATAAGCGGGATCAGTTATTTTTTCTGTTTTAATTCTCGTTCTTAATTTATCTACAAATTCCATAACAGTATTAACACCAATATCTGCCATTATTAAAATATCTTCTAATTCCTCAAAATATTCTTCATTTATATTTTTATACTTTGATGATAGATTACCAAGTTTAGACATAAATTCATACCTAGATTTTTCTAATCCCTTTTCATATGACTTTACTTCTTCTGTTTTAGTATTGTTTTTTTTCTTAAAAATATCAAAAAATCCCACAAAACCGCCTCCAATCTAATATTATTCTTTATTTAATGAATCTTCTACTGTTTCATGTTCTGAACCTTCAAGTTGTAATCTTAAAGTTTCGTATCTATCTTCTTCTGTTTTTAATTCTTTTACTCTTATTTTTAGTGGATATTCTTTTCTTACTATAGGTAATACTTTATCCATACTTTGATATTGTTCTTTGATGATGTTTCCATCTACATATACTAGATTATTAAAATACCCATTATTTTCTATGTATTTTTTTACTTTATCCGATAATAATATATCAAATACTTTACTTCTATATTTTTTTGCATCTTCTGAGGTGGAATCTATTAAATTAGTATCTAATCCAATACATGCATTTTCATATACTGTTAATAAATCTTTTTCTTCAATTGAAATATCAACTAAAAAATGTTTGATTTTTTCTGTTTCAAATTCTTTTTTTATCCATATTCCTACTCTTGTATCCCCTTTTTTTATTGCTGCGATTGATGTTGTAAACATTACTTCTTGGTTCATATTTATCACCTCATATAGTATATATTATACACCAACCCAATATTTAAAACAAGGAATATAAAACATACATTATAAAATTGTAGACAAATAAGAAAAAAAAGTTTATAATGATTAAAGTTAATCTTTTTATTTAACTAGAGAAAGGAGATTTATGAAATCAATAGAAAATCAATGCGATACTAAGGTTTTCGCATTAGGTGGTCTAGGTGAAGTTGGAAAGAATATGTATATCGTCATGTATGATGATGAAATATTAATTATTGATGCCGGTGTAATGTTCCCAGAAGATGATTTGATGGGGATTGATTATGTAATTCCAGATTATACTTTTTTAAAGAAAAATGCTGATAAAATTAAGGGTTTAATTATTACTCATGGTCATGAAGATCATATTGGTGGTATACCATTTTTACTTCAAACCGTTGAGATTCCAACTATATATGCGCCTAAAATGGCTACCGAATTAATAAAAAAGAAAATAGAGGAAAAAGTAAAATATAATAATTTTTGTGTTATTGGTGATAATACTAAATTAAATTTTAAATCTATGAGTGTTAAATTCTTTTCAACTACTCACTCAATACCAGATTCTTATGGAGTTTCAGTTACTACACCAAATGGCGTTATTGTTGCAACTGGAGACTTTAAATTTGATTTAACTCCAATTGGTCCAATGGCTGATATACATAAGATGGCTAGTATTGGTAAAAGGGGTGTTACATTATTACTAAGTGATAGTACTAATGCTTTAGTAGAAGGTTTATCTGCTAGTGAATCTAAAGTTGATGAAACATTAAGTGATGTTTTTAGCAGGCATAATGAAAGAATTATAATTGCTACATTTGCATCTAATGTTTACAGATTAAAGCATATAATTGAAACTTGTAGGAAAAATAATAGAAAAGTTGCTTTGTTTGGTAGAAGTATGACAAACAATGTTGAAATAGCAATAAGTGCTGGATACATAAAGGATAAGGATATATTGATAACGCCTGAAGAAGCAAATCAATTACCTAAAAATCAAGTATGTTTACTTTGTACTGGTAGTCAAGGTGAACCACTTGCTGCATTATCTAAAATTGCATCTGGTACTCATAAGCAAATTAAGTTGATGCCTGATGATGTAGTTGTGTTCTCGTCATCTCCAATTCCTGGTAATTCTGCTAGTATTGGTAAGACAATAAATCTTTTATGTTTAAAAGGTGTAAAAGTGTACACAAATACATCTCTTAGTGATGTACATACATCAGGACACGGAAGCACTGAAGAATTAAAGCTTATGTTAAGATTAATAAAGCCAAAATATTTTATGCCAGTTCATGGTGAATATAGAATGTTAAAGGCACATGGTGATTTAGGTATAGAGTGTGATATTCCTAAGGAAAATATATTTGTATTGCAAAATGGAGATGTTCTTTCTTTAAGAAGAGGCAGAGTTAAGAAAAATGGAAGTATTCCTGCATCTGATGTATATGTTGATGGAAATAGAATTGGCGATATTGGCAATATTGTAATAAGAGATAGAAAAATAATGGCTTGTGATGGTATTTTAGTAGTTATAACTAATATAGATTCTGCTACTAATGAATTATTAGGTAGGGTTAGTATTACAACTAGGGGTTTTGTATTAGTTAATGAAAATGAAAAACTTCTATTAAAAATAGAAAAGATGGCAACTGATATAATAAAGAGATATCTTAATTCTAAGAAAACAAATTATTCTGACTTAAAGCAAGAAATAATATCTTTATTAACACCTTTTATATCAGATGAAACAGGGCGTAGACCACTTATACTTCCAGTAATAATGGATATTAAAAGATAAAAAAACTTTCTCATTTTTGGGAAAGTTTTTTATTTATTATCTTTTTCATGTATTTCTTTTATTTTCTTTTCAATTTTCATACCATATTCAATGGATTCGTCGAATATAAATTTAAGTTCAGGTACATGTCTTACATCAATTCTACTTGCTAGTTCAGTTCTAATAAATCCCTTTGCATTATCTAGAGATTTTAATGTTTCTTCTTTTTTATCTTTATCAAAACAAGTAAAATATACTTTAGCAAAACTTAAATCGTTTGTTACTTCTACAAAACTTATAACAACACTCTTTAATATTTCATCTTTTGCTTCTCTTTGTAAAATCATACTTATTTCTTTTTCCATTAGTGATGCGATTCTTTCAATTTTTATGCTCATTATATCACCTCGAATATTTTTTTGTAGTAATCAGTGTACATTTTATCAAAATTATTAAATGTTCCTAGAGTTACATGGTCAAGTATATCATCTTTTTTCATATAACAAACAGCTTGCACTTCTTCTACTTGTGCCATTATATCATCTATTTCAATGTCTTCATTTAATAGAAAAACTTCTGCTATATGATTTTTCTCTCCAGTAGGATATATTGTAAATATATGTTTTAGTTTTGATTCATCTAGTTTATATGATAGTTCTTCCATTAGTTCTCTTTTAACTGTATCTATTGGTGTTTCATCAGTGTTTACAAACCCTGCTGTTATAGACCAAAGATTTGGATCTACTTTTTTATATTTTGATCTTTGTTGTACTAAATATAGTCCTTTACTATTTTTAATCCATACATGTATTACCTTTGCAAATTCATCTTTTTCTAATTCATCAGTTCTAAGTTTTTTATATCCTTTTTTGTTACCATTACTATCTAAAATATCTATATATTCTAACATTATCTTTTCTTTTCCTTAACTTCGTAACATTCAATTATGTCAGATTCTTTAATATCATTATAGTTTTCGATAGTAATACCACACTCTAACCCCGCTTTTACTTCTTTTACTGAATCTTTTTCTCTTTGTATAGAACCAATTTTTCCATCATATATAACAATACCATCTCTTATAACTCTAGCATTTGTATCTCTTTTAATAATTCCATCTATTACATAACTACCTGCAATATTCCCAACTTTAGAGAATTTATAAATCTTTCTTATTTCTGCTTGACCTAATGAGATTTCTTCAAATTCAGGGTCTAGCATACCTTTCATTGCATCCTCTATTTCTTCAGTTACTTTATATATTATGTCATAGAATCTTATATCTACTCCATATTGTTTTGCTATGTCTTTTGTTTTTGAAGTTGGTTTTACATTAAACCCGATTATTATTGCATTAGATGCATTTGCTAAAATTACATCACTTTCTGTAACTGTACCAGTTCCAGTACGGATCATTTTTACCTTTACACCCTCTACATCTATTTTTGATAGAGAGTTTTTTACTGCCTCTTCGCTTCCCTTTACGTCTGCTTTTAGAATTATATTTATTTCTTTTATTCCTTCTTTAATTTGAGCAAATAAATCATCTAGATTAATTTTTTGTTGTTTGTTATTTTTATTATCAAATGCAAGTTTTCTTTGTTCCTCAACTACTCTTGCTTGTTTTTCTGTTTCAAAGGCCATAAATTTATCACCAGCAGATGGTATTGAAGTAAGTCCTGTTATTTCTACTGGTTGACTTGGATATGCTTCTACGATTTCTTTTCCCAGGTCATTTTTCATTGTACGAACCTTTCCATAACTAGTTCCTACTACAATAGGATCTCCTAATCTAAGTGTACCATTTCCAATTAGTAGGGTTACTATGTTTCCTATATTCTTGTCTGCTCTTGATTCAATTACTGTTCCTAACGCATATCTCGAAGGATTTGCTTTATAGTTATTCATCTCTGATATTAAAAGTATGTTCTCTAGTAATTGATCTACACCCATACCAGTTTTTGCACTTATTTTAATGAATAATGTATCTCCACCCCATTCATCAGGTGTAAGCCCACATTCAACCATTTCAGTCATGATTCTATCTGGATTTACTCCAGGTTTATCCATTTTGTTTATAGCAACTATTATTGGAACATTAGCGGCTTTTGCATGGTCGATTGCTTCTCTTGTTTGTGGCATTATACCATCATCTGCAGCAACTATTATTATTACTATATCTGTTACACTAGCACCTCTTGCTCTCATTTCAGTAAATGCTTCGTGTCCTGGGGTATCAATAAATGTAATTTTATTACCATTGTATTCTATTTGATAAGCGCCTATTGCTTGGGTAATTCCACCTGCTTCACCTAGTGCTACATTAGATTTTCTTATTGTATCAAGCAAAGTTGTCTTACCATGATCTACATGTCCCATTATTGTTACAACAGGAGGTCTATTAACTAAATCTGCCTCATCATCTATTACTTCAAATTCTTCAAAGTTAGAAACATCTGTTGTTTCTTCTCTTTTTAAATCTTTACCATATTCAATAGAAATTAAAGATGCTGTTTCAAAATCGATAGGATTATTTAAACCAAGCATAAGACCTAAAGTCATTAATTTTTTTATTAAATCTGTGCTTCCTATTTTCAAAATATCTGCAAATTCAGAAACTGTCATATTTTCTTTGTATAAAATGATATTTTCTTCTGTTACTTTATTTCCCATTAATTTATCTTTATTCTTATACATTGCTTTTTTTCTATTATTTAATTCTTCTTTATCTTTATTACTAACTACATCTTTCTTCTTAGTAAGTTTTTCAGATTTTACTGTGTCATCAACTCTGATATTGGTTTTAGATATAATATTTTCAACTGTTGTTTCTAATTCGTCTTCATCATATTCTTCCTCAATTTCACTTGCAAAAGAGTTATCTAGCATTATAACGTCATCGTCATTTAAAATAGAATTCTCATCAGTTACCCTTATCCCTAATTTTTTACATTCTTTTAAAACCTCTTCTACTTTTCTGTTAATATCATTTGCATAATCTAATACACTCATCATTATGACCACCTCTTTCTAATTTATTTTTACCTTTTTTAAGTTTATTCATTACTATCTAATAAATTGTCTAATTCATCAAATATTTTATCGTCAATTTCTACCTCTAGTATTCTATTTAATATTTTTGTTTTTCTAGCCTTATCAAACACTTGCCTATCTTTTTTTAAATAGGCCCCTCTACCATTAGATTTACCAGTTTTGTCTATCATGACTTCTTTATCAGGAGTTCTAACTATTCTAATAAGTTCATTTTTAGGTAATTTTTCTTTTGTTATTACGCAACTTCTAAGTGGTATTTTTCTTTTATTCATAGGATACCTCCCTATTTTATATTTATTCCCATACTTGAAGCATCGCTTCTTGATTTAACTTCTATTTTAAAGTGAGTTAATCTAGATGCTAGTTTTATATTTTGACCTTTTTTACCTATTGCTAGTGATAATTCATCGTCTGCTACTATTGCTAGTGCTTCATTTGAGTCATCATTATCTATTAAAATTGTTACGTTTGTTGCTGGACTAAGTGCATTTTTAATAAATTCTGCATTGTTTTTAGAATATAATACTATATCTATTTTTTCACCATTTAGTTCCTTTATTATATTATTTATTCTACTTCCTCTTTCACCAATACATGAACCAATTGGATCTATTCTAGAGTTATTAGAATATACAGCGATTTTGCTTCTAGAACCTGCCTCACGCGCTACACTATATAACATTATAGTACCATCATTTAATTCTGGTATTTCAAGTTCTAATAATCTTTTTACAAATCCATAGTGACTTCTTGATAATAGTATTAATGGTCCTTTAGTAGTTGCTTCTATTTTTGAAACATATACCTTTACTGAACTACCCATAACTAGTTTTTCACCTGGAATAAGTTCTTTTTTAGGTAATACCCCTCTTGCTCTGCCAAGATCAACATAATAGTTCATAGCGTCTTCCATTGATAAAGTCCCTACCACTAGTTCATCTTGTTTATCTTTGTATTCATCTAGTATACTTTCTCGTTCTGCCTCTCTTATTTTTTGTGTTAATACTTGTTTTGCAGTTGATGTTGCAACTCTACCAAAATCCTTTGGTGTTACTTCTTCTTTTATTACTTCTCCAACTTTTATTGTAGGATCTATTTTTTTTGCCTCTTCAAGTAATATTGGTTCAATAATTACTTTTTCTTCTGTTTCACTTTCTTCAGTTTCCTCATCTTCATAAGCTTCTTCTTCTATTTTTTCTACTACAGTTTTAACAGAATATATTTTTATTTCGCCAGTTTCTCCGTTAATTTCTACCTCTCCATTAGTTTTACCATACATTCTTTTATATGCAGTTAAAAGTGCTAATTCCATTGCTTCTAATACTTTTTCTTTTAATATATTTTTCTCTGCTACTATAAAATCTAATGATTTTATAAATTCTTTACCGTTCATGTTTATCTTCCTCCTTTTTCCTTTGAACTTATATCTAAAATATATGTATCTTCAATAACATCTATTTTATCTAATATATCATTTATAATGTTTGTTGCTTCAACGCATGTGTCTAAGTCAACTACAACTTCTTTATCAATAACTATTCTAAGAAAATAATTACTACCTTCCTTTTCATACTTTATTTCATCAACTATTATACCAACTTCAGATAATGGTTTTTCTATTTCCTCTCTTATCCTTTCTAGCATTTTACCTCCTATAAATAAATTTAAAGAGTGGGTTTTTCCCACTCGTTGATATATTCATTATAACATATAAATTAATTAAACAAAACATATTTATTAAAATTAGTCAATTTTTTTTAATATTTATTGTAACCTTCGTTACTATATCAGTGTTTTTTATTTAGTATGATTATTTAATCTCATAATGTAAATCTTTTCTATATTGTAGATAGTTATTAGCAAGCACTTTTGACATTGTAATTATTAGTTTTTTTATTTTTATACCACTTGAATATGCATTTTCTACTTCTTTATCTAAATATTTACTCTCTAATATAGAAATACAATGATTAAAAAATTCACCAAGTTGTTTTTTTAGGTTATTTGAATCTATATTATACTCTATAGTTTCATTATTAATATCTGTTATTATAATTATTTTTATATTTTTTTCATTTTCTAAGAATGATAATTCATCTAATATATTTTTTGTTGTTAAATTACTATTATCATAATATATATGATATTCATTATATTGATTATCTAATTCTACTGTTTTATCTTCTAATTGATTAAATACATGTGATATTTTAGAAGGATTTGATTTAATTAGTAATAATATAAATATAAAAAAAATTAAGAAAAGTTTTTTTAGCATAATACTCACCAATATTATTATTAACTTTTCTTAAAAATATATGTTTTATTCTTTAATTGTATTTAGTTTTAGTAGTTTTAATAATTCTACTACTATTATAGGTATTATTACTAGTATTATTATTTGAAGTATATTTGTTTTACTTAAAAGTACTAAGTTAAATATATCTCTTAGTGCTGGTACAAATAATATAATTAGTATTAGTGATAGTGAGAATAATATTGATAATAATAGTATTTTATTGTTAAAAATATTAGATTTAAATATTGACTTTTTATTATCTTTTATATTAAATACATGTACTAGTTCAATAAGTGATAAAGTAATGAATACCATTGTTTGTCCAACTTTTATTTTTGTCTCATCAAGTGTTAATCCATCTAATGGTGTATTTGTTGTATTAATACCTAGTAGGAATGCTGTTAAAGTTATTACGCCTATCATTATACCTTGGTATATTATTCTATAAGTCATTCCTTTAGTAAATACTTTTTTTGATTTCTTTAGTGGTTTTCTATCCATTATGTCATCATTTGCTTCTTCAAATGAAAGTGATAATGCGGGTAGTGTATCTGTAACTAAATTAATCCATAATATATGAATTGGTAAAAGTATTTCTATTGAGCCAATATTGATTCCAAAAATTTTGGATATTACTGGGGATAAGATAACTGATAAAAATATTGCCGTAACTTCACCTATATTACTAGAGATTAAAAATTGTATAACTTTTAATATATTATCATATATTTTTCTACCTTCTTCTACTGCACTTACTATAGTAGAGAAGTTATCATCTGTTAATATTAAGTCTGATGCTTCTTTTGCGACTTCAGTTCCAACTATTCCCATTGCACAACCTATATTTGCTTTTTTTAATGCTGGGCTATCATTAACTCCATCACCTGTCATTGCAACTATTTCTCCTGATTTCTGCCATGCATCAACTATTCTTACCTTATGTTCTGGTGAAACTCTTGCATAAACTGAATATTTTCTTATACTTTTTATTAACTCATCATCCGTCATTTTATCTAAAGTATATCCATCTAATGCTTCTTCATCAGACTCTAATATTCCAAGAGATCTTGCTATTGAAACTGCAGTTATTTTATGATCACCTGTTATCATTACAGTTTTAATACCTGCCTGCTTACATTTTTCTATTGCCTTTATTACTTCTTTTCTAGGTGGATCTATCATTCCTAATAAGCCAACAAATGTTAAATCTTCTTCTAAGTTTTTTAAATTAGTTGGTTTATAATCTAATTGTTTAAATGCAAATCCTAAAACTCTTAAGGCATTGCTAGCCATCTCTTTATTTTTCTCTTCAATTACATGTTTATATTCATCTATATTTGTATTAATACTTCCATTTAGCATATAACTGTTACACCTTTTTATTAGTTCATCTGATGCTCCTTTAGTATATACAATATATTTATTATCTAGTGTTTTAATAACTACTGTCATTAGTTTTCTCTCAGAATCAAATGGTATCTCTGATACTCTTTCTAACTTTAAGTATTCTTTATAATTAAGTTTTTTTATTGCAAGGTGTGTTAATGCTGTTTCAGTTGGGTCACCTACTAATGAATTATCCTCTAATATTTTAGAATCATTACATAATAAAGCATTTTCTAATATTCTAGAAAGTTCTTTATTATCTTCTATATTTTCTATTTCAAACATTTTATTGTTATAAAATGCCTTTGTTACTGTCATTTTATTTTGAGTTAATGTGCCAGTCTTATCTGAGCAGATTACTGATGCACTTCCTAGTGTTTCAACAGAAGAAAGTTTTTTTATTATAGCATTCTTTTTTGACATTTTTTCAACGCCTATTGCAAGTACTATTGTCGATACTGCTACTAACCCTTCTGGTATTGCTGCAACTGCTAGGCTAACTGATGTCATAAACATATGTAATATCTCTTTTCCTTCTATAATACCAATTATAAATATAATTATGCATATTATTATTGCTGCTATACCAAGCGTTTTACCAACCTTATCTAATCTTACTTGAAGTGGTGTTTTTTCATCTATCTCTTTATCTAGCATCTTGGCAATTTTACCAACTTCTGTATTCATTCCAGTTTCTACAACTACTGCTTTTCCTCTACCATATGTAATCAAACTAGTTGAATAAAGTATATTTTTTCTTTCTGCTAGTGGTGTATTTATATCATAGATACTATTATCCTTATCAACTGGTACAGATTCTCCTGTTAAAGATGATTCTTGTGCTTTTAGATTTATAGATTCTATAATCCTTAAATCTGCTGAAACATAGTCTCCAGTTTCTATAATAACTATATCTCCAATTGTTAAATCAATTGATGGTATTAATAATATATTTCCATCTCTAATAACTTTTATATTATGATCGCTTAATTTTTGTAATGCTTCTAGTGACTTTTCAGCCTTTTTCTCTTGAATTACACCTATAATAGCATTTATTATTACTACTATAAGTATTACTATAGTATCTGTTAGACCTTCATTTTCTAATACGCCTATTATTCCTGATATTATTGCGGCTAATATAAGTATAACTATTGAAAAATCTTTAAATTGGTCTAGCAATCTTTGAATAGTATTTTTTTTCCTTTTAGTACTTAATTTATTTAAACCATATTTTTTTAAACGTGAATTTGCTTCCTGCTCACTAATACCATTAGGAGTGGTATTCAAGTTTTTAATAACATCATTTATTTCAAGTGTATGCCAATTTTTGTTCATTTTATCACCTAGTTTCTACTATACTAATAAGTATTATATCACGTATAGTTAGTGTTAGTAAATTTTATTATATGGTACAGTAATACTAAAGTCTCCAGAACTATATGGTGCGACTTGGTACGTATCAAAAAATATTATTAGTCCTTTATTTGAGAATGCAAATTTTGAAAAGTTTTCTTTTATATTTTTAGTGCCACTCATTAACATATTTATATTTACTATATTTTTATTTTTTATAAGTTCACTACGACTTATATTTGATAAGGTATTTAGTATATTGTTATCCTTTTTTATTAAATCATCAATAGTTATCACCTGATTTAATTTTGTATCATACGTGATTGTCCAAATATTATGATTAGGATGTGCACCACCTGTTGAATACTCTATATAAAATACATATGAGATATATTGTTCATATATAAAACTATTATAATTAATATTTAAGGTATAATATTGGTTTTTATCTACATATTCATTTTTAATATCACCTTTAAATGTATTTATATACATATCTATTTTTTCTTTTATTAAATTATTTAACTTACTATAAGAAGTTTTTGGGTAATTTACATTTATCTTATAGTTATGTAAATTATTATTTTCATTACTAACTTTAATAATATTTATATCTTTATTTTTTATAAATATATTTATAAGTAATATAATTACAACCAATATTAAAAAGACATAATAATATTTTTTTATAAATTTCATCAATATACACCTATATGATTTTATGTTATTAAATTAAAAAAAAAGACTAATGCCTTTTATTTAAAATCACTTATATTTTTATTTAAATCTTCAATAAATTTTCCAATATGATATCCATCCGCAAATCCATGATGTACCATAATCATCAAATTGACATAGTACTTATCTATATCTAATTCATATTTGTCCCATATAAATTGTGGAATTGTGATTTCCTTATTTATTGGTGGAATTAGAGAAGAGAATTTAAACCATGGTGCACATGAAAGCCACACTTCATCAATATCATTATCAGTAAGAAGTTCTTTTTTATTCAAGAAATCTTCTCTTGCTTTTTTAAACTTAGTTATAAAGTTGTTGTAATCTGGTTCATAACAGAAGCAAAAATATCCTATTGATTGATCTTCATACATATCAGTAAAATTTGGTTTAATTACATCACAGTAATATATTTTTCCATTCTTATATCTATACTTAAATGCATCTATTTCATTTGCTGTTTTTAATATTAAATATCCAAGAGTAGCATAAGTATTTTTATGTATTTTGCAATAATTTATAACATTAGTAATATCTATTTTTGTTGTTACTATTACAAATGGATTATCGGCACTATTATAGTGTTCAAATAATTCCTTTCTTTTAAAGTCTTTAACTTCTTTTATCATAATAGTTCCTCCCCTTAAAAAAATTATAATGTTTTTACTGTATCGTCACTTTTTTCTTTTGTATTAGACATTATATTCATTAAACTATTTTTCATATTATATAATAGTTGTTTTAATTTTTGCATTTCTAATTTTTTTCTTCTATTACTTTATTAGAACTATGTTTTTCTTTTGACAAAGTACAATTTGATAGAACATTATTTTTTACTTCTACTTTAATATTAGTTAATATGGCTTTCTTGCATATTATCACCTAAAAATATAATATCACAAACTAAAAATAAGTATATTTTTTATATATACCTATTTACACTATTTATGTTAAATTTAATTAAAATTCCATTTAATCCACGAATTAAATCCACCTACTAAGTTTATAACTTCATATCCTTTTTGACTTAATATTTGACATAGTTTTAAACTACCACTACCTGATTCACAATATATATAATACCTTTTATATATATCTAAGTATTTATCTGGATTATTTACTAATTCATATGGATCTATATTAATAGATTTAGGTATATGTCCATCTAAATACTGTTCTTTTTTTCTTATATCAATAATATTCACTTTATCATATATTTTAGAAAATTCTTCTATATTAATATTCATGATATCACCTAGTACATTATATGTTTTTATACGATATAATGTGAAATGTATAAATATATATAAAAAGAAACTAAATTTCTTCTTCTTTAGTTTCTATTTCTATATCTATCTGATCTACTTCATCATTATTAATACTTGCTACTTTCATGGTAATATTTTCATAGGCAAACTCTTGCCCAAGTTGTAATTTATTATCATTATTCATTGATATAAGCCAATCTTTAAAATTCCTTTTTCCTATTTTTGGTGGTATTAAATCTAAATATTCTTTAAAGAAATCCCTTACATTTACTTTAGGATTAACTTCAAAACTATGATGTCCTATTTCTACTATATCAAGTGGTATTTCATCATGTTCATCATATATTTCTCCAACAATTTCTTCTAGTATATCTTCTAATGTAACTATACCAAGTATTTCACTTTCTTTTATATTATTCACAATAATAGCCATATGACTTTTACTTTTTTGAAGTTTATTTAAAGCAAGTGGTAGTCTTCTACATTCTGATATGAGTATTGGTTCCCTCATTAAATCATTTATATTAAATTTTTTACCTTCTAATAATTTCCTACATATATCACTTTCATGTAATATTCCAACTACTTTATCATGTCCTTCATTTAAAACTGGTATTCTAGAATAGCCATGTTCCTGATAAGCATTTTTTATATCATTTATATTTGAATTAACATCTAAAAATACTACATCTTGTTTTTTTACCATTATGTGTCTTATTTGTTTATCATCAAATTCAAGTGCACTTTCAATAAGTTCTCTTTCATCCTGATTAAGTACACCTTCTGATTCGATTGTCTGAACAATCTCTAAAAATTCTGATTGAGTTGCTGTTACATCTTTTTTATGGTGTCCTCTATTTTTAAAGAAACTTTCTATTTTACTTACTATAAATCCAATTGGGTATGTTATAAAAATAAGTGCTTTTAATGGATAAATCATAAAAAGCGAGATTGCCTCTGGATGAGATTTAGCAATTATTTTTGGGGTAATCTCACCAAATATTAATATAACTATAGTCATTACAATAGTTGCATAAAATACACCACTAACACCAAATATATTACTAAATATATAGGTTGCTAAAGAAGACGCTCCAATATTTACTATATTGTTAAAAACTAATAGAGTAGTAATAACAAATGAAAAATCATTTGAAAGTCTATATACTGCTATTGCTCTTTTATTTCCTCTTTTAGCCCTTCTTTTAATTTTGATCATATTCATACTTGAAAATGCTGTTTCAAGCATAGAAAATAATCCAGATAAAATAACTAATATAATTAATATAATCGTGTACACCGAGGTCATATAAATTAATGTCAACTTCCTTTCAATATAATTATATTATAACAAATTAGATAAAAGAAGTATATAAAATTTTACTTATTATTGTTATAATTGTTATAGGAAGAAGGATGAGATATGGTTAAATATGTAGATGACTGGAAAGATTATAAATGTGTGGATACTGGTAGTGGTGAAAAATTAGAGATAATAGGTAATGTTAGAGTAAGGCGTCCTGACCCTTGGTGTATATGGAGTAAACAGAATAAGCAAGTCTGGGATGATGTAGATGCATATTATCACAGAAGTAATAGTGGTGGTGGTTACTGGGAATATAGGAAAAATATAAATGAATTCTGGAATATAAATTATAGAAATTATAAATTTAGGGTTTCTCTTACTCCATTTAAACATATTGGTTTATTTCCAGAGCAAGCATATAATTGGAATTTTATTGAAGAAAAATTAAGTGGCACTAAGGATAAAAAAGTATTAAATCTTTTTGCATATACAGGTGCTGCTTCTATTGTTGCTGCTAAAAGCGGGGCATCTGTTACACAAATTGATGCATCTCGTGGTATGAATGAATGGGCCAAGGAAAATGCCAAATTAAATGGTGTTGATAATAAAATAAGGTTTATTACAGATGATGTTATTAAATTTGTAGAAAGAGAGATAAGGCGTGGCAATAAATACGATGGAATAATAATGGATCCACCTAGTTATGGAAGAGGTCCTAATAAAGAGTTATGGCGTTTGGAGGATAACTTATATGAGTTAATTGATAAAACATTACAACTTCTTAGTGATGAACCAATATTTTTTATAGTAAATTGCTATAGTAGTGGTATTACCCCATTAATATTAGAAAACTTACTTAACAATACTATAAAGAATAAATATAATGGTCAAGTAGAAACTAATGAACTTGGACTACCAGTAAATAACCAAAATATTATATTACCATGCGGAATATATGGTAGGTGGAGTAAATGAAATTAAATATAATATACGAGGATAATCATATATTAGTAGTAGAGAAAATTCCAAATATACCAAGTCAAAAAGATAATACAAATGATATAGATATGCTTACACTAGTTAAGTCTTATATTAAAGAAAAGTATAAAAAGCCAGGTAATGTGTATGTTGGATTAGTTCATAGGTTAGATAGGCCAGTTGGTGGTATAATGGTATTTGCAAAAACTTCTAAGGCGGCTTCTAGACTAAGTGATCAAATTAGAAAAAATGAATTAAAAAAGACTTATATAGCGGTTGTAAATGGTTCATTAAAGGAAAATAAAGGTACATGGATAGACTATTTAATTAAAGATGAAAAAAGTAATATTACATCTATTACGACTAAAGATAAGGGTAAGGAGGCAATACTTGATTACGAAGTATTATCTGAGTTAGATAATATTAGTTTATTAAAAATCAATCTTAAAACAGGTAGATCTCATCAAATAAGAGTTCAAACATCAAGTAGGGGACATTATATTATCGGTGATGGTAAATATGGTATTAATAAAGAAAATATTAATATTGCATTATTTGCATACAGTTTGGAATTTATACATCCAACTACTAAGGTAAAACTTGCATTTAAACTAGATTTACCAAAAAAATATCCATATAATTTATTTAATATAGGGATTTAATATATACCAAATTAAAATCCTCTCATATAATAAAACGAATGAGAGGTGTTAATTATGTGTTGTGGTGGAAACCAACAAAATAAATGCGGATGCGGATTTAGCTTTTTATTAGTATTATTCATTCTTTTAGTTATAATTATATTCTAATTCACTAGGGACTAAATTAGTCCCTTTTTATTTTGGTTGCATTTATAAAAATATCTTTGCCATATTTATTTTTTAAATGGTCTACTACCTTTTGTACTTCAGAAAAATCTTCGGTTTCATCATCAAAAAGTGATAATTGTTTTGACCTTTTTTCTGTAAAATTTGTAACTCTTACACCAATCAATCTTACCTTCTCATCTCCCATCATTGATTTTAATAATTGTCTAGCAATGCTATATATATCATGTGTTGTATTTATAGCATTATCAACTTTTTTTTGATGGGAATATACTTTAAATGAAGAGGTTTTTAACATAACTGAAACTGTATAGCAATAGTAATTCATACTTCTTAATCTAAATCCAACCATTTCACATAACTCTAATAATTTTTCCTCCAAAATAGGGATTTCATATATATCATATGGAAATGTTTCAGAATTACTAATTCCATCTTGTCTCTCTTCTTCATGAACTGGGCTATCATCAATGCCATTAGCATAGCTTTTCATCATAATGCCTCTACTTTTAAAATGCCTTATTAGAAAGTTTATATCTGCATTTGCTAAATCACCGATAGTTTTTATATTAAATTTTTTTAATATATCAGCGCTCTTTTTACCAACCATGAATAAATTATCTACTGAAAGTGGCCACATTTTTTTATGTATTTCGTTCATAAATAGAGTGTGTACTTTATTAGGTTTTTCGAAATCGGATGCCATTTTAGCACATAATTTATTTTCGGCAACCCCTATATTGACTGTAAAACCTAATTTTTCATGAATTTCTTTACTGATTTTATATGCTAAAGTAATAGGATCTCCAAATAATTTATCAGTACCAGTCATGTCTAAAAAACATTCATCTATAGAAAACATTTCTATATCTGGTGAAAATTTACTTAAGTAATCATATAATTCATCAGAGTATTTCTTATATATGGAATAATCTGATGGTATAATAACTAAATTAGGGCATTTGCATCTTGCCTGATATAAAGTTTCAGCAGTTACTATACCATATTTTTTAGCAACCTGACTTTTTGCTAAAACAACACCTTTTCTAGCACTCTCATCCCCACCAATAACTGATGGAATAGTTCTAAGGTCTACCTTATATCCATTTTTTAATCTTTCAACTGCAGTCCAAGATAAAAATGCATTATTAACGTCTATATGAAAGATTATTCTTTTCATATTATCACCAAATAAATTATATCAAACATACTTTCGCAAATCAACAATAAAAAAATTTAAGAAAATAGTTATGCTTTTCTTAAATTTGGTGTTTTTGGTATATAAGTTTTAATAACTTCGTATTTACCTTCAATCCCAGTTTCTACTAGTTGTATAATGTCATCATCGCTATATAAATCATTCTCTTTAACAGCAACTACTGGAAAACAATTATCACCTATTGGTTTTTTTACAATAGATATTGTATCATCAAAGTTTTGTTTTAATATGATAATATCCTTTCGATTAGGTTTCTTGTCTAATTTGTCAATACTAATAAATCTAAGACTTGGTTCATTAGTAGGAGTTACAATATCTGTACCTTTTACACATATATTGTTCTTATCATATCCTGCAACTACATGATAACTATTATTAATTACGCTTACACTTCTAACCTTACTTTCGCCATACTTTTTTATTAATTCTGAATCTTTATATTTATCTATAAGACGTATAGTAGGACCATGCCATTCTACACTTCCATCAATTAAATATATAGATTCTCTAACTTGCTCTGTTTTTTTAAGAGTAATATTGTCAGTTTTAAAAGTTCCATCAGCATTTTGTACCAGAATTTTTAGACTATCATTATTTTTAATATCAATCAAATCCATATCATCTTTAAATAAAAATTTTATTTCTGTTACTCTTTCTAAATGATTAATTTTATTATATCCACATTCTTCTATCAATTTAACATCTTCATTTTCATCTATTATATATATAATTGGCCCTATTTGTCGTTGAAACTCCCCAATTGAACTACTCATCATATAAGGAAAATTAGTAACGCTAAAAGTGCCATCATCATTTTGTCTAAGAACTCTTAAACTATCACAGTCTATCCTACGTTTTAAATTTATATCATCATAAAACAAAAAATTTATATTATCCATATCGTCAAACCTCCATTAAACTATACTATATATTATACATGTTTATTATTAATAGTGTCAACCAATATTTTAGTGTATATATTACACTAAAATATATTTTTATCCTCTATTATATTGTCTTTAAACTTATAATATTTGGCTGGTTTACCGACTTTCTTTACACCACTATAATTTACTTCATCAATTAAATTCAAAGATAAAAATTTTTTTCTAAAATTTCTTCTATCTATTGTTTTATTTAATAATGTAGAGTAAATCTTTGTAAGTTGTGGCATTGTAAAATATTCTGGTAATAAAACTTTTACTATGTTGGATTTTAATATAATCTTTTTTAAATATTCAATTGAATCTTTAAGGATTGTATTGTGGTCGTAGCCTAAATCAGGAAGTTCTGATAATTTAAACCATTTAATATCATCTGTATTTTCTATTAGCAAACTTTTATCATTATTTACAAGTGCTACATAGGTAATTGCTACCATTCTAACAATATTTGTTCTAGTTGGATTGCTATATATTCCAAATTGCTCCATATAAAAATCATTATTAGATATTTTTTCTTTCAATTCTCTTCTTATACCTGATTCAATATCCTCATCATTATATATTGCCCCACCTGTTAAAATCCATTTACCAGCATATGGTCCAGCGTGCTCTTTAACAAGTAAAACCTTTATACTACTATCCTCTACAGTAAAAAGAGATACAATACCATGTATTCCTTGTCTAGCATATTTTTTATTTAATATATCCATACTTCACCTCTGTGTATTACTTACACATAATATCACTCTACACCTATTATGTCAACCCTAAATATCATATAATAACTATATCAAATAACAAAAAAAATTACAATAAAAAAAGAAATATGTATATAATTGTTTATTTCAAATTACTTATATATTATATAATATTATTTATATTTAATATCACTTTTTCTATTAGTAATTTTTACAAATATCTTTTTTTACATCCCAAATTCTTTTTTCTTTGTCTTTTACCTTTTCAATTAAAATATAATTATATATCCATTCTAATTATGTCAGCTGCACTTTCAAAATTGACAAACCTTATATTGAATTGTTCTTCATAATTAAATACTCTCATACCTACTTTCGTCATTTGCTAGTTCATATAACTCTTTCTCATCTCTAATTATTTTAATTAATTCTTCTTTTGTCGGTAAATAAGTTAAATATTTGGAAGCATATACGTTTTTTATACTATCTCCTAAAGTCATTTCTACTATGGCATCATCTTTATCTGCACAAAGTAGTATTCCTATAGGTTCATTTTATCCATCTATCATTTGAGTTTTTTATAGTAATTCACATACATTTGCATTTGCCCAATATCTTGATGAGTAAGTTTTCCTATCTTTAAATCAATTATTACAAAACATTTCGCTAATCTGTTATAAAATATTAAATCTGGGTAATAATATTCTGAACCTATTTTAATTCTTTGTTGACTAGATACATATGAGAAACCTCTTCCTAGTTCTAGTAAAAAATCTGTTAAATGTGATAATAATGCTTTCTCTAAATCTGTTTCTAAATAGTTTTTATTTTCCTTTAATCCTGCAAATTCAAAAATATATGGTGACTTTAGTATTTCTTCAGGATTTTTTTCAATAATTCCATTTTTTGATTCATTTAAAACTGCTTCCTTATTTGGAGAAATTAAATATCTATCATATAACTTAGTGTTAATCTGTCTACTAAGTTCACGATATCCCCAATTAGATTTAATGGCTTCGAGTTCATAAAAATTTCTTTCTTCTTTTCTATCAAGTCTGATTAATTCTTGAAAGTGTGACCAAGATAATATGGTCGGCACTGCCGACCATATTGGATATAAAGTATAAAATCTTCGCATTCTTCTGATACTAACAGAGGAAAAGCCACTACCAAATTCATTAGTAAGTTTAGAAGCCAATTCATCGATTATTTTTTTACCATAACTTTTTTTCGCACTATTTTCAGATAATTCGTAAGTAATTTTGCCAACATACCAATACACTTCTATCATAGTTGTATCTATATGTTTTAACATTTTTCCCCTTGCAGTTATTATTTTGTTTCGTATATCTTGGTAAATGTTCTCTATTTTCATAAGTTCATTTTTATTACCTTCCATCGTTGCATTTTTCATTATAATTTAAACACCTCCAATATTACTATTCGAGGTATTTTTTTATTTTCCTTTTAAATATTAAAAAAGCATGAAAATTCATGCTAATCATTTATTACATTATTAAAGTCTGGATTAGATATTAGTTTAAGACAACTATTTACGCTATGTCCTGTTTCACTACTTTCATTTACATTTAAAAGATTAACTACCATTTTTACTAATCCTATTAAGAAGAATACAGCAACAGCAGCAATTATTCTTTTAATCATTAACCCTTGTACTTTTTTTCTGTCTTCATCTTTGCTTGTTATAACCATCTTTCCTAGGTCTATCATTGCAAGTATAATAAGCAATATTGGGATTGCTATTTGTATAATTGTTACAATTATACCAACTAAATTAACAATGTCATAAATTTGACCATTTGGAGTGTCACAAAAATCTTGAAATAAAAAATACATATAAATTCCCCTCTCTTAATGATTATATATTATAACGATATGTCAAAATTTGTCAAGTTTATATTTGATTGTTTTTTGCTATTCTTCTTTTTAATATAAAGCATATAATAATTATAACGATTATACTTGGTACTGATATAAATAATATTAATTTCCAATTTATTACCTTTTTTAGTTCAATTTCTATTGGTTTATTATACGCATTGTCTTTATTTATTATCCATGTATATTTTCCATTATTAACTTTATCAGCATTACTAATTACTACTTCATAATCCCCACTTGTTGTTATATTTATTACTACTTCATCTAACATTTCATAGTATTTAAAACAATTAAATGATGAATCAGTATTTATTTTTATGTTTTTATCTTCTATTTTAACGCTAAAATTGTCATAACAATAATTTGCAATTTTTGACAAATTATAGTTATCATGCTTGAATTTATATGAATATTTTAATCCTACCTCATTAGATGTTGAAATCTTTTCCTTTTTGTAGTACTCTACTCCATCTTCTTTTTCAAATGTATAGTAATTTTCTGAGGAGCCATTTAATGAACCAGTGTGTATATTATAATTATCATTCATAAATTCATTTACACTATACCCCCAGTATAGATTAGAAGGCTTATCCCATTCTATAGAATTATCCTGTTTAAGATATGTTATTTCTTCAATTTGTTTATTGTCTATATTAATATTATAGTTTACTGTGCAACCAGTCAATATAAAAACTGTAAGTAATAAGGTTGTTATTTTTTTCATGCTTAGCCCTCCTATCTATAATATTTAGAGTTAATACAATCTGCATATGAATTTGTTTGTGGTATGTTTCCATTATCTAATGCTTGTTGTAGATATTCAATTCCAAGTTTTTCATCTCGTCTAGTCATAAGTGTATTTACCATATCTTTTGTATAGTATTTAAACACATAATTTGGGTGTCTAGCATATGTGCCCGTTGTAAATAGGTCAAATGTCATTTCATTCATATTAAAGTAATTACCAGTAACCGCACCTGCTCCTACTATATACTGACTTAATGCACACCATACATCGTGATTACCACCTGTTTTATATGCATTTAAAATTTCTTTTATCATTTCTCTCGAACCATTTTCACCATATGTATATGCTAATCTCATTAGTGAATGTATCTTTTCGTCTGTATTAAGTTTATCTAGAAGGCCTGCTTCTATTATTAATTTTAATACGAAATCTCTATGTTCATGATAAGTCTTTATCCATGTATATAATGCTACCCATCTTGGGACTTTACAACCATCACATAACTCATAACTATACTTTACTCCATTTATCTGTGCATTAAATGATTCACCATGTTTTGCAATATATAATCCTGGATCAACTGATACCCATTCAGCTTTTTCTAGATTATCCCATGTAACACTTACTACTTCAGATAGATATTTTGGCGTAAGCATATTACTATTCATTATTTGTTCTCCGCCTTCAGTATATGTAAGAAAGTTATAATATTTTATTTTAGATTCCATGCTACCATTTCTTTTAAATTCATTTATTATGTATTGTGCAACACTATTGTCATCATCTCTAAGTAATTGTATATAACATTGGAATTTGTAGCCATCCCATCCTGCATTTTTCATTTGGTCATATGTTAGCGTACGCCTTTGCCAACAACCATTTTTTTCGCAATTTTTAGATGCTACTGAGTGATTATAACCATTGTTATAAATTAAACTTCTAGCGCTATTGCCATATATTCCTAGTTTTATAAACGATTCGCTTATAGTTACTGTTGTAGGTGTTACTTCTTCTACTATTGCAACATGACCATAACCATTACTTAAATCTTTCCAAGATACAATTGATCCCGGTTTTGCTTGTAGAGGATCTCTAACCACTTTAAAATTGTCTTTATCTTTGTTTACTGAATCACACCAGTTTCCACCATTCCCAGCATATGTCCAATTATAATCGCTTCCTGCATTTGCTAAAATTTCTCTTACTCTACCAAGTGCATACCATGGACATTCACCATAATATATATTAATTCCATTATCCCAATAACCTGAATATGAAGGTGCTGATACTCTTTGCTGAAATCCATTTGAATCTACTTGTGCAAGACCAGAACCAGTTGTTGTTGATTGAGAATTATTATGTCCATATTCCCTTAAATAGTATGTTATATACTCATATGTCGAAAATATTTCCATTATTTGTGATGTTTTAGCAGCTTTATCTTTAATTTTTTGGGTTTCTATTTGTTCTTTTGTCCACTCATTAAATTTTGAGTTATATTCACTATAAAATACACCATATAGTTTTTCACTATACATCTTATCTTTATCAGGTTCTTTGTTTTGTCCAATTGATTCTTTTCTTAAAATATTATCCTTTATAAGTATTGTTTCATTTAATGCTTCTTTATATTGTTCTTGATTTAATACTCTATTTATAGATTGTAAATAAAAGTTTCCATCTTTATCTGCAACTGCTGGTCTTCTGCCTTCTGTTTCACCTAATATTTCCATAACTACATGTTTTGTTATTATTTTTCTTGTTTCTTCATCAAATTTAAAATTTTTAGGATTTATTTTATCTTGATATTTACTCTCATCAAATCCATAAATAAATTTGTTTACTGTTTCTTTTGTCATGAATTCATTAAATTGTAGTGTATTGTTCTCATATGCATCAAGAATTGGATCAACTATTTTAGTTTTTACTTCGCTTTCACTAATTCCTGAACATAAATAATAGTGTATTGTTCCTTCCTCATCTTTTATTGGTGTTACATCTGTACATTTTATATTAGGTACTGCTTTTTCAATACCACATATCCATCTAACATTTAGTTTGTAGCCCTTTCCATTTGAGCCACTTTTATAAAGACAATGTTTGCCCCCATTTGTGTCAACATAATAAGATTTAGGACCAGGATATGGTACCCCAGCACTTTTACCATCTGTTAATACTGGTGTGGTTGCTTCACATGATGTTTTACAGGTACCTTCTATATCATTTCCTTCCTCATCTTTTTCACAAGTTTTTGTTTCCTGATATTCTGTATATACACTTTCTGATAAATTGCATGTATAGTCATCTGGTATACTACTTTCTTCATACCAGATTAAATCTTTTGCCTTACAGTTACTCTCTGGTGTAAAATTAAATGTTGAGTATAAAGAACCTTCACTAAATATATCATCTAGTGCACTTGTTGCTGATGCTACATTATCAAATGATTTATACCATGATGTTAATTTTTCTACTAACTGCGTTATTATTCCAGTTATACCAGAAATTATTCCCATTGAAATTAAACTACCAAATTTATCTATATTCTCCTGTAAATTATCTTCAGTTTCATCTTTTTCATTTTCAATTTTAAAACCTAAAATATTATTTTGATCTAGTGATGAGTATGTATTGGCAAGTGAGGCTGAGACTAATACATCTGGATATAAACCTAATATCTTTCCACCAATTATTTTTTGTGTCTCATTACTTTTATAATAATTATATGAACCAGTTGATACATTATATACATTGCCATTTGTACACGCCTTTATAATATTATCTGGATTATATGTCTTTAAAGAATGTGTATTATCAACATTTCCATTATAGTCGCATTCATCATTTGCATATGCTCCCATATAATCACGTTCACATGCGTTAGCATCTAAATAGGAATTATTCATTCCACTACTTGTTTGTATAGTAGAACTACTATTTGCCCTTCCTATAGATGTATTTTCCATTCTCTTACTTAATGCTTTATACCACAATATTTGTGCTTCATTACTTGCCTCTATTGATGTATGCCATAATCCAGAATCAGCTAAATGTTTTTTTAACAATTCTTCGGATTCTTCTGGTATTGTCAAATAATTATTACCACCTTCGTACACTTCTACTCCTTCATATCCGTATTTAGTAATTATCTCTGATGTTGTGGTATTTTCAAAATTTACTGCAAATATTGGAAATATAATCAAGAATATAATTGCAAATATTGCAATTATTATTCCTTTTTTGGCACTTTTACTATTAAATATTATATCCATATTGCTAACACCCCACTTCTTACACTAGATTATAGTCCTCCACCTGAACCAAATGATTCTAATTCCTCTTGTGATAATGTTATCTGTATCTGCATTCTTCTTGAACCACATACAAATAATGCTTGTCCTTGACTATATCTCTTTATACTTTCTTTTTCACTATCATTTAAGTCTATTAATCTACTTAAATCTTCTGCTGCTTGTTTCTTTAATCCCATTACTAAATAATATGATGCATTATCAAATATTGCTTTTCCCTGTGTTATTACTGCTGGGTCTGCAAAGTCACTTGGTTGTTGTGTACTTATTATTGTTCCTGAATTATACTTTCTTGCTCTTCTTTGTACTTGTGCTAAGAAGTCTGCTCCAAGTATATTGTTCCCTGCTAGTAATACGTGTGCTTCATCTACTGATAATACTGTATTAACAGATGGGTCTAAGCATAATCCCCATGCATATTTTAATACGTTAAAGAATAATGCATTTCTTATATTTACATCTGAGTTCATTAATTCTTTTATATTAAATACAATAAAATTACTTGTTGGTGCGATTGATGTATGGCCATCAAAGTAGTACTTTAATTCTCTTGTTATTGGTCTTATCTTTAATTCAAGACGTTCCATTACATCTCTTTCATGTGTTCGCTCTGGCATTGCCTGTAATCTTCCCTTTATTGTAAAATACACATCACTAAATGTTGGAAAATCTTTTGATGTAAAATTTGAAAAGTCTATATTAAAATCTATTCCAAATCTTCTATATGTATCTTGCAAAACTTCACTAAATAATGTTAATACATCTTCTTCTATTGACGGATCATAATACTTCATAAATGCTTTTAAGTTTTGAATTGTTTTTGTTAAAACTGTGTATCCTAATCCATTCTTTATTTCTTCTTCATCGGCGTCCATTATTACTTCTAGTGGATTTATCATTCCAAATTCTCCACCTTTTCCTAAGTCTATAAAATCTCCTTTAAATAACTTAGACATATCTTCTAGTTCGCCTTCTGGATCAATTGCTACTATCTTATATCCATTTCTTACATGACTTCTCATTATTGCTTTTGCAGCAGTTGATTTACCACTACCTGATGTTCCTAATACTATTAGGTTTGCATTGTTTCTATTATGCTCTTTTTTTATTTGATATAGGAATTGATTAAATAATATTACTCCTCCTGAAAAATCCACTCCAAGCAAACATGATAATCCGGGATCTTTTACGCTATCAAATATAAATGGATACATTGCACCCATTGTAAATGAAGGCATTGGTGTTCCTATTCTGTCTTCAATTGGTTGATTTGGGAATATTGGTAATATTGACTTTAATACCCTTTCTTGCTCAAATCTTAATGGTATTGCTTTTAATTCCATACCATCCAAGAAATTCTTTATTTGTAGTTTCCTGTTCTCTAATCCCTCTTTTGAATCAGAAGTTATCATTACGTGTAATTGAAAGTCAAATATTCTTGATTGACTTGCTGTTATAAGAGATATAAATGTTTGCAAAGAGTCAACATCTTGTCTTATTCTCTCTTGTATTGTTTTATCATTTTCTTCTTGATACCTTGCTTTTAAGTCAGCAAGTTCTTTATTTAACATTCTTGATAGTGTTGATGATGGTACAGGTATATGTTTTATTACTACTTTTACTCCTGGTAAGTTTGTCAAATTTGCTAGATAACCTGGTTGTATCATTCTTGGATATGATATTACTGTTAAGATTGTTGCATATTTATCACTTACTACAAAATCTGCTGGATTAAATTGTAAGCCTTTAGGCGCTAATTGTGATTTAATATCCATCATTGTGGCATCACCACCCCAAACTCTGTATTCATTCCTCCATTTAAGAAGTTTTCTATTATTATTCTTAAATCGTCATTACTTGTCTGCATTGCATTCAATCCACAGATTCCTAAGTTATTAATCAATAATCTCAATCTATTTTGTATAGTCTCCATATTCTTTTCTTTAAATAATAAATAATATTCTGTGTCTACTACATTATTATTCATAAACATATTCGCTTTATTTATATCTTCTAATACTAGTTTCCTAGTCATTTGTGATTGTGTATTATTATATAGTAATTGTAGTTGTGATAAATATATTGATATATCTACTGGTCTATCTGCACATATTATCCAAAATTCATAATCTATTGTGTTATAAAAGTTTTTTAAACTTATCATTACATTATCTTGTTGTTCTATACTTAATATAAATATATTTCTTGGTACTATTTTTACTCCTGTTACTTTTTCATCATTATCTAATGTTATCATACCATTTGATATTGATTTTATTGGTAACCAATCTTCTGCATATTTACTTGTACTACTCTTCTTTGTTTTGCTCACGATAACACCAACCTTTCCATACATATTTTTGTCTACTAAAGAAAAATTTAAATACTGTTGTGATTAATACTCTTACATTATGATAGTTTGGTATAGGCGCAACTAGCATTGCAGCAACTAGTGCTGGAATTAGTAATGCTATTGTACCTACTGTTGATAATCCTCTTACTGTCATTAATAGTATTAATGTTATCGCTACTCCTGTTGAAAATATTATCAAGTCTTCGGGGCGGAATATATTAAATATTAACTGCCCCTTTTTACTATTTGCTGGTATCAAGTAATTATTATTCACCTAATATCACTCTCCCTTATCCCTTTATTCATTCTTTTTATATTTCCCTTGCAGATCTTTTAATTTGTCTTTTTGATCTTTAATATTTTGTTTTGCAGCAGCAACTACCTCAGTTTGATCATTAATTTGAATATTAATATTATCATGTTGAGTTTGTAATTCAATTTCTTTTTCGTGTGAAACAGTGTAATTTCTAGCAACTGTTTCTCTTTCAGCCCTTACAGTATCAATTTGTTGAGCAAAATTATTAGTAATTTCATCTCTTCTATGAATAATTTCGTTTTGTAAACTAGAGATATTATTGTCAATTGTTGTTTCAACACTTGCCCTTTGTTGTTGATATGCATTAACTTCATTACGTATTTGTTCATCAACTGTAACTTCAACATTTGCCCTTTGATTTCTTAATGCTGTTATCCTATCAGAACATTGTAGAATTGTTGCTGTATCTGTTGTATTTGACATAGTATTCATAAGATTATTTATCTCTGAGTCAATTGCTGAATTCATAGTATCTATTCTTTGAGTTCTACTACTTTGTACATCAGATATCAATCGGTCATACATTGCATGACTATTTATTATATCTTGATCTCTACTTGAAATTTTAAGTTGTAAATTTTGCTCTAATGGCTGAGTTTCGGCCTCTATTTGTAGGTCTCTACTATTTTCTAATGCTGCTATTTGATTATCAAATGCACTTAATTGATTACCATATGCACTAGTTTGCGCTCTAGTAACACCAAGATTAGATGCAATTTCTCTTTCTGAATTTTTTAAAACAGATAATTCTTCAAAAGCTTTTTCATAATCTTTCTTAGCATCTTCAATTACTTTTCCTTGTTTGTAAGCAGGTTCATTTAATTTTGTACCAATGTTGTTAAAGAATCTATCTCCAAATCCTGCACTTGCTTTATCGCTACCTGTTATTGCTTGCGCAACAGCAGATGCTCCAGCATTGTACGCAGTTTTATCAATTTTTTGCTCTTTAGCGGCTACTCCCATAAGTTTTGTCTGATTGAATCCTGCTCTACCACCACTTAGGAATCCTAGTCCTCCCATCTTTGCTGCCATTCCAAATCCGCCTGCTTTATATCCTAATGATGCTCCTGTTGCAAATCCGCCTATCGCTGCGCCTGCTGTTTGTACTGCACTTCCCAATAATGGCACTTCTCTTATACGTGTCATAGGATTTAGTGAGAATGAACCATCTAGTTTTATTCCGAATATATCTTCTAGCAATTTTGGTAATTGTTTTGCAAATAATAGTGCACCTATAATTACAAATGTATATATTACAGGATTTCCTTGAATTCCTTTTTCCGCATCACCTGAAATAGAAATATCTATATTAGTTATACAATATAGGAAAAAGAAAATTACTGAGATTCTAATAAATAATGATATATATGTTGATGCAGTATTTTTTACCCAATTAGATAACATATTATTCTTTTTGCTAGGTATAATATTAGAAATAATTGGAATTGGTGCTATCAACTCCATAAACATTAATTTAATTACACGTATTGCTACATCAAATAAAAATCCGAATACAATAAGACACAGTACAACTGTACATCCAATTGCCATTATCCAATTAAAATTGTAATTAACTGTATCTTGAACAATAGTTCTTAATTCTGTCATAGATGTTGCACCAGAGAAAAATAATGCATCATACATCGGATCGGATTCACCTAATTCTCTTTTTGGAGTTAGAAAGGCTCTTACTAATACCTCTGAAATACTATGACTAACATCCTTAAAATTTTCATCATTCATCTTATCTTCATTTGATAGTATTACTCTTCCTAAAATATTCTCTTCTAAAATAGCAGATTGTAAATCTCTAGAAATTGTAAATATTACGGGGGTAAGTATTAATAATGCTAAAGTTATTATTACTTTTATAACTATTTTTGAACCGCCAGAAGTTTTGTCGGTAAGTTTCTCTGGATTTACCAAATATGTTAATAAATTGATTGTTATATAAAATAACATTATTACTGACATTATTATATAAATATTATTCATTATACTTGTTGTATTTATAATACTTGTTGAAGTAGAGGCAAGTGTCATGAAAATAGAGAATAGTGTACTTAGTGCGAGTGATAAAGCACTAAATATATCAAATGCTAATCCTAATAATAATACGTCCAAAATTCATTACCTCCCTTATAATTCACAACTTGCTTTATCTATTAATGATAATAATAATTTTACAATTGCTGGTATAAATAAAATAAGTATAAATATGATAATTCTTTTTATAAATTTAGTACCAGATTTCTGAAGCATTTCTGCATCACCAGACATAATTGGTTTAACAAAATCTATAATTCCTAGTAACACCATCAATATACATCCAACAATTCTTAGTATATTTAGGATATATGATAATATCCTACCAAATTCTCCGCTAAAAATTCCTTGACAGGTTACTTTATAATCTGAATCAATATCAAATTTATCTCTAAATTCTTCAAAGCCACATAAAACACCCTCGACTCTGTTACCTTTAAGTTCTATATATGGAAAACCTATCCATACATCTGGTATTGAATATGTTCCTGTTTGCTTTCCAAAATATGTTGAAAATTCTTCTATACCTGTTACTATTCCAAATGCTACTGTTGTAGCACCAGCAACGGTTCCTATTACAGAGAATACAATTGATGTTCCTCCAGTTAAAATGGCCGCAGCAACGTTTGCACCTATATATACCGCTGCGCCTGCTATAGACGCAATAAATCCCCAGTTTATCCCAGATTGATCGTCATATGAAATATTATTTGAAAAGGTATCAAGAATATTCTTATTTTGTTCCAAAATATTTTTCATATCACTTGGTCTTAAAAATATTGAAACATTTAATCTCTCAATATTTTCTATAGATGTAAAGTTCATTTTTCCACTATCTAAATTTGCCCCAAATCCAAATCCTACTTTTTCAGTTACTCCATCATCTGGTGTATACGACCACTCACATCTTAGTTCACCAGATGACTTGTTTACTGTCATTGTTTCTTGTGAATTAGAAGATTCTGTTATTTTGTATAGTGCAAAGGTCCAAATCTCTTTATTCTCATTTATAAGGACTCTCCCAATATCTGCTACATCTGTGTTAAATATTCCTTCGCATGTTTTCATTGCTTTGTCTTTATCAGTTCCTAAACCGTCTATTATAATAACTTGATCATCTAAATCAGTAGATGTCTGATTAACTGTACCATACGTAGCAACACATACATAGTCTCCTACTTTGTTATTAGTTTTAGAATTTTCACTCATAATATCAAGCGCATTGATATTATTATATATATTTGTATTTCCTGAGGGTGACATTTTTGTTACAGTTTTATATAGGACATAGAAATTTCCTGAGTATTTGCAATCTGAATATGGGTCCAAATTATATATATCTTCTGTAACATTTCCTTGGGCATCTACTAAGTTTACATGTACTTTTGCTGAATCGGGTATTGCGTATACTGATTTTGGACTATTATATCCATTATTACCACACTTTAGATTGTATTCCTTTTGTATTGTATCAATAGTCTTATTGTTCATTAATGGAAAGGTATGAAAAATTATTGGATTGTCTATTGTTGAAGATATAGATACACAACCTTTACCATTTGAACCACACTCTTCCCCAGACAATATATAATTTTCTAATTTTCTTTTACTAGTATAACTAATTGTTTTGATATCTTCAAAATATTTTGTTGCTACTTCTAAATCACTGTATTTTGCATAAAACATATTGTCTGAACTACTATTATAATTTTTAATTCCATTACAATTTTCTTTAGTAAGTATTTCGGATTCTCCTAAACTAACATCGTTCTTGCCACACACATAGTCACTATCTTCTACTTTGAAGGTTTTACTACCATCAAGTAAATGTTTCAAAATGCTATATTCTGTTATATTTTGTTTTCCTTCAAATATAGCTCTTCTAGGGTGTATTGTTCCATCCACAAGTTCTATTGTGTAACTTTCAGTAGTTTCAGTTACAACTTCCCTAGCAAATGTTTGCTTATAAAAAGCAAAAAAAGACAGTACAAACAAAAGTGATATTGTAATGTATTTAAAGTTAATCTTTCTCATTAATATGCCCCTTTCTACCATGGTTTTGCAATAAGAGATAAACAAGAATCAAAAGAATCATCTCCAACAAGCTGACAAACAAGTTTTATAATTGCTATTACAAAGAATATAATAACTGCAGAAATAAGTCTTTTAATAAGAGTCGTAATATTCTTTCTAGATTTTGCATCATCCCCTGAAACAATAGATTTAGTTATATCTACCATTGCCATTATAACTAAAAGTATTGGTACAACAATTTGAATAATAGAAATAATTTTTCCTACAACTTTAACCGCATTTGCTATACCCTCATTAGCACAAGGACTATCTTTATAGTTAATTTCGTATTCCGGATATTCTCCACTTGTAGGTTTTTTATTAGCATCTTCTTCTTTTTTTATACTAGTAGAGCGACTAGTCGAAACGTAACTACGGGCACTAGAAAGGCAAGCACTTTGATCCTTATATGATGATTTTGCTTTACTTAAAGAACTAAGTACTGAATTTGCAGATGAATTTACTCCTTTATAACATTGTTCATATGCAGTTGCATTTTTTGTATCGCATTGTCTAAAATCCTTTACATATGAACTGTACCATGGTTTACAAACACTACTGTCTTTTTCTTTTGTACATGCAGTATATGCATTATGATTGTTTTTTACTGCACTACATTCAGATTCGGCAGTAGAAGTTGTTGCAAAAACAAAAGAAGGTAAAAATAGGAGTAAAAAGTTAAAAAGTAAAATGCTAGTTATTAATTTCAGTTTATTCATATGAAAAACCACCTTTCAAAAATAATATTATTTATAACTAAAAAACACCTTTCTCGTAAAATTATACAGAAGAAGTGGACGCTAAAGGTATAAATGATGAGAACGATGAAAATGATCCGATGCAGTTTGGTAAGTCAATAGAAATACTTCTATTAGACCATTCTTTGGTATCAATATTTGCATCATCAGTTTTAGCTAATATAAAATATAGAGAGGCTTGAGGATTATCATCAGAAAATGATCTAAATGATGTTCCTAAAACATTCGATGATGAAATAACATTATCATCTTTATCTAGTGCTACAAAAGATACTATTCTATATAATGAATCTTTATTTGCAATAACAGAAGGATCATTATATGAAATAACGTTAGATGTTGGTGTTACAACAGTTCCAATATAAAACTTAGAATGAGAATCAGAGCGTGGAGATATAGATTCATTAGATAAATTAATATTATTTAAGATCTTATCAATATCTGCCAAATCATTTAATATATTATTTGATGGATTAACTTCTTGTTTTATAGTAGGTTGCTTAGATGATGGTATATCAAGGACTTGGAAGAGATTATTTTTACTACTATTTTTATTATTATCTTTATTATTCTTTTTACTAGTATTATTTTGTCTAAAATCTGAATCTTCTAAAGAAATAGATACTTTTTTTGATAGTGGCAATGCTACTATTGATTCAATATCAATGTTTTTTTCCTTGATATTACTATTTTCTTCGTTATCATCAATAGAAGTTTCATCAAATGGTGGATTAATAATAATATTTAGTTCCTTAGAAAGATCATTAAATAGATTAAGAGCATCAGAATATTCGGATATATCATCAGATAGAATAGAAATTGAATTTTTTGAATTTTTTGCTTTATTTTCTAAAAAAGTTAATTTATCTTTAATGTAAGATAATTGTTCTAATTTAGACTTTTCTTTTTCTGTATGATATTTATTTACAATTTTAGTTTTAATTAGTTTTTCATATTCATCATATAAGTCCTCTAGTATAAGATTACCATCAATAGCAAGCACAAGATGAACAGGTGGAACATTAGACTTTTGTTTTGAAATTGTAATAATTTGTTCTATTCTATTTAGTATCTCTTCTTTTGTCATACTATAAACCTCACATAAATTTTTTTAATAAAGTAGAATACCATTTTTATACATTATTGTCAATACTATATTCTATAACTCATTATAATTATACTTTATTACAAAATTAATTACAAGATATATTTTATAAACTTTTCAATTTGATAAACAAAAATAAATATAGATGAATAATATCACCTATATTTATTTTTAGTAAATGTATTTTATTTATGATAAATTTTTTTAAAATTCATCATTCATAAGAAAATCTATTAAATTAATATGCTTTATGCCATTTTGTGAAAAATCTCTTGTATCTAGAGAAATTACATATTTATGATAATTATCATCAATTGGTTTAAATGCACCAAATTCTCGTTCTATAGTTTGATTATCTTTTAATTCATAGGTTACTTGAATATACTTTGTTTCACCATCTTTTTGTACTATAAAGTCAATTTCACCATTTTTTGTTTTCCCTATATATTTTTCTAATAATTAGTGCTTTACATAAAGCATCTATATAAGTATACAAAGTTTCAGTTGATATTTTCTTGTATTCTTTTTCTAAATATTTAATTATATTTTTTGCTGAAAACTCTCTACCTACTGTATCTATTAAATATTGTAATATCATATCAAAAAGTATAATTTAGTCTTATAACGATATCTCTTAGTATTATAGAATCAAATACACTATGTAGATAGTTTTTAATATCTGTAACATTTTCAAATTCACATCTGTTTGGTAACCCCCCCATTTAACATAGTCAAAAAAATTATTTATATTATATGTTTCTTTATGTGTTAACTCTATATACTCTTTATATGATAATGCACTAATATTAAATAAAACATATCTTCCAGATAATACTGTTGATAATTCATTAGGATAACATTTTACTATTAGATCCTGTTATAAATATACTTAATAGTTTTTTTCTAACTAACGTTAGGCATCGCCTATATATATATTAGATAAACCCAAGTGTTATTTTGCAAAGTTATTTCGTTAAAACAAAATAACTTTTAATTTTCGACAATTATTTTGCCGTATCAAAATCGGTGATATTATTTTAATTATATTAAGTTATTATTTACATAAAAAAACGCGAGATTTTATTCCCACATTTTTGTGATAATTATTTATTATTTTCGTATATTAATCCTTTATAGTATTTCCAAGCCAGTACTCTAAATGCTAATTTTTCAACCATTGATTCACTAATTGTGCCATTATTTATTGCTTGTTTTACTGAATTTATTGCACTTTTATAATCAGTTGTAATAATTAAATCATTTCCTGCTTGAATTGCTTTTACTATTGAATCATTTATTGATGTAACTGCTGACATATCCATACTGTCAGTAATTATTATTCCAGTAAAGTTCATATTATTCCTTAATAAGTTATGTACGCTTGGTGAAAGAGATGCTGGATTAGTATTGTCTATGCTTGTTACTGTGTTATGACCTATTAATACTGCTTCTGCTCCTGCTTTTATTCCTGATTCAAATGGTGGTAGATCATTTGCTAAAATCTCATCGTATGTTCTTGTATCAGTTGATGAACTTATATGTGTATCTGTATTATTTCCATATCCAGGGAAATGTTTTAATGTATATGATACTCCTCTTCCTTTACTAGCATCTATTACTGTTTTAGCATATGTAGAAGTTAGGGCAGTATTTTGTTGTAGTGTTCTTCCATACATATAAGCATTCGGATCTGTTGCAACATCAACTACTGGTGCTAAGTTTACATTTAATCCTAATTTATGCAACAAATTACTTTTATTTATAGTATCTTGTTTTATTAAGTCAAAACCACCTGCATTATATAATTCACTTGGAGATTTAAATTTTTCACTTGCAAGGTTAGAGTTACTACTTATTCTTACTACTTTTCCACCTTCTTCATCTACTGCAGTTAATAATGGAATTTTTGCATTTTTTTGTAATTGGTTCATCATTTGTTTTACTTGGGCTTCTGTTTTTCCTTTAAAATCTTTTTCAAAGAATACAAATCCGCCTAAGTTATATTTCTTTAATATATCATTTGCTTTTGATTCATCAAAACGTATTAAAAATAATTGTGCTATTTTTTCATCTAATGATAAAGTTTTTAATTTGTCATATGCTTGAATATAGTATTTACTAAAAATACCATTATCCTGCCAATCATTTGGTATTCCATTTGCATCTGTTGCAACACTTAATACTTCATGATTTGTTATTGAAACTTCTTGATATTGTTTGCTTTTATCTAATACTCCTGTGTATTCTAATAATATTGAATCTCCTGCTTTTGCATTAATTTCATTACCATTTGTTTTTATAGTATATATTATATTTTTATTATCTTGTACTGTTATTTCATTATTTCCTTTAGTTATTAGTGTTACACTCATAGTCTCCTTTGTAGTATTATCGTTTTCATTTTCATCTTTATTTTTAGTATTCATAAAAATGATGGTGAATGCTACTACACATACTAATATCAGAGTTGGTATTGCTATTTTCTTATCCATTTTATATCACCTACTTTAGTATATCATTTAAGTATTAAAATTATGAATTTTTTATAATAATTTTATTAATGTATATTTTTTTATATAAGTTTTATAATATAAATGGTGATGATTATGAATGATAGTGATTATAAACATTACTATTTACTTGGTAAACATTACTACAAGGAAGTTTTAAAAAATTCAAAAAATAATAAACTTCAATAAGCTTAAAAAATTTTTTAAGCTTTTTATAATGTATAAATTAACATCCATATCAAGCTTTTGTGTGAAAATTGTTTTTTATAAATCTTATTGCACCACTTCTGTACACTTAACTTTTTAAAATACAAAACAAAAATATATAATATTATTAATATGATTTTTTGACAAGTATAATAAAATATGATATTATGAATGTGTCAAGGAAACTTGCATAAAATAAAAAAGGAATACCTAGTTTCGAAGAGTTAGGCACTATTCCAAAAAATTATAGGTTAGTACCGACTTATACAGTTGGTACTATTTTTATTAATATGATTAAAATCACAATAGTAAGGAGCATTATGATAGCACAAAGATATTTCTCTGATTTTCTCATAATTTCACCTCCTTCCACTTTTTAAAGTAAAGGAGAATAGTACCCAAACTAACTAAGTATTCTTATAAATATTATACTATCATTGATATATTTAAACAAGTTAACTAGTGAAAATTTTATAAATAATAATTGTTAAAATCTATATAGCAAGTTAGTTTTTCACACTTTTGCAAAAATATCTTATTTTACTTTTTGTATTTCTTCTAATAATTCCGGAAATTTGTCATACCCAGCGGCAGTATTAAAATGTCCTGCATTTGGTATAAAGTCAAGTTGTACTCCTAAATTTGCAGCCAATTGTTTTCCATTTTGTATGTCTACATATGGATCATTATCCGAGTGAAAAATAACTATTTTTTTGGCACTTGCTTTAATTTTTTCAAAATCAAAGTCAAAACCACTAAATTGTATATCCCTATCATAAAATTTTATTGGTTTTATTCCAATTGGAGTTCCAACAAAGAATACCGCTTTAATAGGATGATTAAGTTTTTCTAAAATTCGCAAAGTAAAAAGTCCACCTAAACTATGACCAATTAATATTGTCTCTTCATTAATTTCATAGTTTTTTAGCACTTTAAACCACTCTTCTATTTTAGCAGGTACGATTGGTGGTGATGGAAATTGTGGAACATTTACTATATATCCAATTTGTTCCAAATTTTTTTTAAGCCATGGAAACCAGTTTTCCTCTGGATATCCCTCTGTACCATGTATAATAATTGCATTTTTCATTTTAATAATACCTCCTAAAGTCTAAATAAAAAGTTTGTTAACACCTGATATACTTCAGGCCTTTCAACTATTTCGTGATTATCTATCATTTTTTGTATTGTTGTTAAATCAACAAATTTTACCGCTTGTACTTCCTCTTTTTGAAAATATAAAGTTTTATCGTCAACTCCTGAAGTTCTTAAAATAAAGAAGTCATAAAATTGTCTTTCTATAAAATCTTCTCTAACCTTTTGTTCTTTTCTAAAACAATACATATATCTAAAATCTTTTATTTCTGTCCTATATCCAAGTAGTACACTTACTTCTTCGTTTATTTCACGTGCTGCTGCTGATAGAGAATCTTGTCCTGATGAAAGATGACCAGCAACTGATATGTCCCACATTCCTGCATTTTTTTCTTTATTAGCACTCCTTTGTTGTAATAATATTTCGTTTTTTTCATTTAGTATTGCAACAACAATTGATCTATGCCACAATCCTTTTTTATGTACTTCTTCTCTGGATAAAACTTGTCCTGTAAATACTCCATCTTCATTTAATACATCTATTAGTTCTCCCTGCATTATAACCGTCCTTTCTTTACACTTGTATTATATCATTGTTTATTAAATATTAATATTGAAAAAGTCAGTTTAACTTACTTAATTCTTTACTAATCTTTTATTTTCATCTGTATATGGTTTAAAGTCAAAGTCAAAATATGTATATCCCTCATTTGGTAATTTTAAGAAGTTTTCAATATCTTGTTTTGCAGAAACTGATATTTCTGTTATTCTTACTGTTTTATTATTATGTTGTACTAATGGATTAACATATCTTACCTTTACTTTTGTATATATGCTATATTTGCCTTCTATGAAATTATCACTACTATATACTTCAGTAGTATTCTGAAACTTTTTAAAACTTTCTGCTAAATATTTATCTTCACAATTAAGTATCTTATTTATAATTTCTTCTTCAGATAATTCATATAAATCATCAATTGTTAAATAACCTGCTACGTTCATTGATTTACACATATCTGCGATAAATTGCATAGAGGTTCTATCTCTATCACTTATCCATTCTGGCCATAATTTAGAAATAATATGTATATACTCTTCGCATACTTCTTTATCTTTAAATACTAATTCATCATTTCCATCTTCATTTTTATCTACTACTATATTTTGATACATTTTTCTAATTTTATCTAATTCCCATACTCTGAAAAATGTAAGACCTGAAGAAAAAGTATATTCAAATCTATCTGCAGATAATCTTGGAGAATTGTTATCAGCAATTGGATACCTTTTATAGTCATCTACTTCATCTAAACTTATTCCATCTCTTTCTAAAAGCGCCATTATTTCTTTAGAATTTTTTATAATATCAGATGTTCTTTCTTCGGTAGATTCTTGAGTTTCAGAGTCCCCATTCATAAAATCAATACAATGTTTAAATGCAGGTGTTGCAATATCGTGAAATAATCCTGCTAGTGTTTGTTTTTTATCGTGTGTAAAATTCCATATTATTAATGCAACTCCAACACTATGATCTAAGTTAGAATGCCATTTAATATTAAAGCATCCACTATAATCATTCCCACAACTTAAACTTATTTTATCTATTCTTTGCATTTCTTTAGTATCAATATATTCATTTAACCACTCTGGAAATTCTGGTGATAAAATTTTAAAGTATTCTTTTATTTCATTATCTAGATTTTCATAATATTTACTCATATAACACCTCGTTTAAAGTATTATATCATAATTTTATTTTTTTAGTAATTTATGTAATTAAAAAAAGTCCTTTTTAAAGGAACTTTATTTGTTTATTCTTTTATATATTCTTCACATTTTGTATATAGTTTGTTATATGGACATCCACCATAGAATCCTTTATCTATTTCGCTATCACTTGGAAATCCAAGTTCTTCACCTGAAAAGTTACATTTTGCTAATACATGTTCAAAATGGTTATCAATGTTAACACCATATGGACAATTTTCAAAACTATTCATACAATTAATTTTGTCAAGGCCATCTTTAAATAAGTTTAGCAGTTCTATTTTCTGTTCTTTTTTAAAATCTTTTCAATTAGTTCTTCGTAGAAATTTTTATCCTTTGCCATAATTAACATCCCTACTGATTTATTATAACAAAAGTTTTATAAATTGCAAATATTGAATTTCTCTGTTATAGTAAATTTTTATAAGATATAGTATAATTTAGTTAAATAAGGAGAGTTAGGAATGAAAGTATTAAGTTTAAGAGAACCATGGGCAACCTTAATAATGGAGAATAAAAAACTTATAGAAACTAGGAGTTGGAAGACTAGTTATAAAGGTGAATTATATATACATGCTAGTTCTACAAGGATTCCAAAGGGTTGGAAAGATAATAAGGGACTTATGTCATTAGTGGACTTTAATAATTTAAATTTTGGTAATATAATTTGTAAATGTAAATTAGTTGATTGTATTTATATGACTCGTGAATATGTAGAAGATGTGAAAAAGAATAACCCACAAGAGTATATTTGCGGAGAGTATAATGAAGGTAGATATGCTTGGATTTTAGAGGATATTGAAGCATTAGATACTCCAATTAAAGTTAAAGGACATTTAGGAATATGGAATTATGAGGCATAATTAGATGAAAAGTTATTTCTATAAAAAAGAATATAAATATATGTATTTAAGTATATTCTTCTTTAATTTTGCTAATACATTGAGTAGTACTTATGGTACAGTTATGCTTTATATGGCTGGTATACCAATTTATTTAATTTTATTAATAATGGGATTAAGATTCTTAATAACTGGACTTATAACGCCTTTATTTGTAGTAATATCAAGTAAGATTGGAATTGCTAAATGTATATTAATTTCAAATATATTTAGTATTATTAACTCTTACTTTATGATAAATAGTGGTAACTTAATTAAAAATATAGTAATATTTGTACTATCGAGTGGACTTATGGGATTATCAAATCCCTCTTCAGATGCCCTTTCAAGTAAGTATGTTGAAAGTTGTCATAGAGGTAAATTTAATAGTTTTTACTTCATATGTAAAATATTAGGAATAGTATTTGCTAGTACATTAGTTACTTATGGTGTTATAAGTAATAATAAAACAATGTTATTTATTGTAATTACTATTTTCTTTCTATTACAATATATTTCTATGTTAAAGATTGACTATAAACCATTAAAGAAATCAAATACATTTATATCTAGTATAAAGTATTTAGTACATAGTAATAGTAAATATAAAACTATTTATGCATTAAAAGCAAATCATATAATAGAGAGATTATTTGTTCCATTATATATTTATATACTATTAAAAGATTTTAAAGCATTCTCAGTAGTAACTATAATATCATTATTATTTCAAATTATTACAATTAATATTATCGGAAAATATGCTGATAAAAGCTTAAAAAACACAAATATTGTAGTATCATTTATAAAAGTGGTAATAACATCGATATACTTATTTGTAAAAAATAAGATATTAATATCTATAAATAAAACTTTAAATGATAATTTTGAAAAAGCATATGAAACTTCGATTCAAACTTCTATACAAAATATTATTAAAAATGAAGATTGTGATAATGAGTTATTATCATCAATAGGACAAATGTCACTTTGTTTTTCTGAAACTATAATATTGGTTTTATTATCTTTAATTTCAGTATTTATTAATGATAATGTATTTTATGTAATATTTATATTATCTATTGTTTCTACGATTGCTACTAATATTTATATTAGAATAGAGAATAATAACATGGCACTTAAATTTTAAGTGTTTTTTATATTATATATAGCAACTGACCTTACTCTATTTTTACATCAAACATATTATAAGAATAGAAAAGGGGTAGTTATTATATGATAATATTATATTTATTGTGCATTCCAGCAATATATATTTTAATAAAACTAATATTATATTTTACTGTCAAAAAATTTGGTAAGTTTTCATATGATGGTCTATCTATCGCAGGTTTTTCTTATAATCCAGAAAAAGATATCTTTTATTCTACTATGAATGCGTGGCAAAAAAACTTTGGATATAGCCGTCTTTATGATATATGGTCTCCTATGTTTAGAATGATTTTTGATTCTGAACCAATTAAGTTTTTTTATAATGATAAAAACTGGTTAATCAATTTTTGGAAAGGACAATATGGGATCGTAACAGGTGCTGAAGTAGGTATATATTGTACAAAAGAAAAGATGATAAATAAAAATACATTATACTTACCAATTGATGATAGTGAAATGTTAGATATGGGTTTTACATTATTTAGAAAAGGCGAAGAAATAATTAAAATAGATGCCAGACATTGGTGGTTAGCGGCATTTAAATTAGGAATGTTTAGTAGACCAAAAGATCTTACTATGAGAATTAATATTACTTTTCCAAACCAAGAAATGTTACAGGCATTTTTAACTTCTTTTGAAAAATTAGGATATAAATCTAAAAATTATAAGATTCTTAATAATACTTTTTTCTTTAGTTTTAAAAAACCACGCACTAGAAAAGTTTATACTAGAAATTTTATAACTGATGGTATATCTCAGAGTTTAAATAAGAAAAATGTCAAACTATATAATAAATATTTATCTGATGTTATAGATAATAATAAACAAGATGATTATAACAACAATGATAATTTTATTTTTCTAGGAGATTTAGTTCCTGATGTTTTGAAGGGCACTTCTGATAATAAAGAAATTACAGTTAAAACAAAAGAAAAAATATATAATAGTAAAAATGTAGTATTCTTAAATAATGATATATATTCTAACTTGAGGAATAATCATGAGTAAAAGGTTAAATTCTATATTGAATAAGTCTAAACATATTAATATTGATAATGATTCTAAAATAGTTATCATGAGTGATTGTCATAGAGGTTCTGGAAATAATTATGATAATTTTATTAAAAATCAAAATATTTATCAAGCGGCTTTAAATCACTATTACAATAATGGATTTACTTATATTGAACTAGGTGATGGGGATGATATGTGGGAGGTTAAAAACTATAATGAAATTATAGAACAACATTTAGATACATTTAAATTATTAGCAAAGTTTAACAATTCTAATAGATTAATAATGATTTATGGCAATCATGATATATGTAAAAGATCTGATAAAGTTTTAAAAAAATATTTTTATAAGTATTATAATAAATCAACTAAAAAGCAAGAAAAATTACTTGATAATTTAGTAGTATATGAGTCATTAGTATTAAACTATAAAGATCATGAGATATTTCTAATTCATGGGCATCAGGTTGATTTACTTAATGGGACATTTTGGAGATTATCTAGATTTTTAGTAAGACATGTTTGGAAATACTTAGAATATTTTGGTACGAATGATCCTACTAATGCGGCTAAAAATTATAAGGTTGCTAAAAATGTAGAGAAGAAGTTAAAAAAATGGAGTTTAGAAAATAATAAAATACTAATTGCCGGTCATACACACAGACCTCTATTTCCTATGGTAGGAGATGGTCTTTATTTTAATGATGGTTCATGTATTCATCCAAATGGAATTACATGCCTAGAGATAGAAAATGGTAGAATTACATTAGTAAAATGGGTGTTTAAGTTAAAGGATAGTAAACTTATTTCTGTTGGAAGAGAAGTAATAGAGGGAAATGAATCAATATCTAAATTTTTTAAATAAATTATCCTAGAATTTAGAATTTTAGGATTTTTTAATTGTAGTAAATTTTTTTAGTTTATAGTATACTAATCTTATATATTTAAGAGGAGGACTTGTAAAAAAATGAATGATGAATATTATATAGATATTGCAATTGAAATTAGTAAAAATGCTAAATATCCATACGGTGCGATTGTTGTTAAAGATGATAAAATAATTGGTAGAAGTGATGATAAAACTTTAATAGGAAAAAGTATGTATTCCCATTCAGAACTTATGGCAATAGAAAGTGCTTCTAAAAATAAGAATCTTTATGGAGATTTAAAAGGTGCATCAATATATGTATCATGCGAGCCATGTATGATGTGTATGGGTGCTATTTTGTATGAAGAATTTAGTAGGTTAGTTTATGCAGCAACTCTTAAAGACAGTAATGATATTTATTGCTCTGAGGTACTAACTGATATAGATGAATTAACAAAATATTCTAAAAATAAATTAGAAATAGTAAAAGAGTTACATAGAGAAAGTGCAATACAAGTAATTAAAGATAGAGTTAATGATGTTAGCACTTCAAAAATGAGTGATGATTTAAAATTTTTAATATCTACAGTAAAAGAGGCAAGTTCTTTAATAACTGATACATTTGAAGTAAAATCAAAAGATAATAATGGTGACTTAATAACAAATTTTGATTATGAAATAGAAAAATATATTAATGATAAAATTAAAGAAAGTTATCCTAATTTTTCTATAATTAGCGAAGAATTTAACAATGGGAATATTTTAACAGATAATTGTTTTACAGTTGATCCTATTGATGGTACTATTAACTTTGCACATAATATTCCTTTATGGGGAATACAAGTAGCATGTATTAGAGATGGTAAAACTTGTGCTGCTGTTATATATTTGCCTAAATTAGATGAACTTTACTACGCAGATTCTAATGGTGCTTTCTTAAATGGTTCTCCTATACATGTTAATAACTTAGATATAAGCAAGGGCTTATATACTATTGATGGTCGTGAAAAATTATTAGGTCAGGTAAAAATGAGTAAGCATTATCCTCATGGCAGAGATTTTTACTGTGCTGCTTGTGACTTTGCTTTTGTTGCTTGTGGTAGATTAAGTGCAACAAATTTTGTACGTGATAATTTATGGGATTATACCCCTGGACAATTTATAGTAGAAAAAGCAGGCGGTGTTATTTATAATAGTAAAAATATGCATATTGCTGCAAATAAGGAAAGTGTTTTAAATATCATTAAAGAAAATACTTTAGTTACTACTGATGAAGAAGTAATTGTTGCTAAGAAAAATTAATATTAAATTTGAGGTATTTATGAAATTAGAGGAATTAAAATTAGAATATGATAAATTACAAAAAAATATGGTGCAAAAGATTTGGATTCTATATATAATGGTGGATGTATAGATAACCCTGATATATGTTTTGTATTTATGAATCCAACTGGTAGAAACATTGCATCTTCAAAGACGTGGAAAGGTTTAAAATCCCCTTGGATAGGTACTAAAAATATATGGGATTTATTTTTTAAATTAGATTTATTAGATAAAGATATTTATAATAAAATTAAAACTATTAAAGGTAGTGAATGGACAGAGGAATTTGCTGAAAGTGTTTATAATGATGTAAAAAAACATAAGTATTTTATAACTAATTTGGGTAAGTGTACTCAAATAGATGCTAGGGAACTTCCCGATTCAGTTTATAAAAAATATTTACATTTATTAGAATATGAATTTAATATTATTAATCCAAAAGTAATTATACTTTTTGGTAATCAAGTTAGTTCTATTGTTTTAGATAAGAAAATATCTGTTTCTGAGGTAAGAAAGGCGTCTTTCTTAAAAGAAATAAATGGAACTACATATAAATTTTATTCGGTATATTACCCTGTTGGAAATGGTAGATTTAATATCGATAAATCTATTGAAGATATAAAGTGGATAATTAATCATGAACTTAATAATAATAAGATATGTTCATAATCAAACAAAAAAAAGAACAAGTAGAGTTAGTTTGTTTAAAAAAGACATTTTCAAAAAAGAGCTATTAATGGAACTG
>CAOKET010000011.1 GCA_948467605.1 uncultured Mycoplasmatota bacterium
CAGTTCCATTAATAGCTCTTTTTTGAAAATGTCTTTTTTAAACAAACTAACTCTAATACTGCTCTCTTCTTCTATTGTTTTTTCTGCTGTTTTTAATTGCTTCTTCTTTAGCTTTTCTTCTTTTTACTCCAGGTTTATCATAGTTTTGTCTTTTCTTTACTTCTGAAGGGAGACCGCTTTTAGCAACTTTTTGTTTAAATCTTTTAAGTGCTAAATCGATATTACCATCCTTTACTTGTACTGATGTCATTAATATCCCTCCCTTCTTAACTACAATTTAGATTATAACACTAGATTTGACATAAAACAACAAATTTTTCAAATTTTTTTAAAAAAAATAAGAATTATTCATTCTTATCTTCCTAACATATCTAAAAGATTAATTTTAAACATATCTTTTTCTTTATGTGAATTAGAAATCATTACACCTTTATAAGTAGTTAATTCTGATTTATGTCCTTCTTCTAATAACCCCTCAGGTGTTATTTTTTCAAATAATATTATATTTTCTTTAGTATTAACTGTATAATGAACAGTTATATCACCATGTACTTTAGAAAATATTTTATCTGATGGTAATTTTAATTCATATGAAATAGTACTCTTTTTTTGATTTTTAGAAACTATTTGACCTAGAAAATTACCTTCTCTTAATTTAGGATAATAATCAAATGTTAATGTCCTAAATGCTAACATATTATATTTTCTAATTGCACGTTCTTCTTTTCTGTATTTTGCTTCATCTACAAATTCAAATTTAAAACCATTTTTCATAATATCAACCCCCATAACTTAAATACATATTGTCTCCAATGTTTTAAGTTACATTATAATAACATAATTTTAAAAAAATGTCAAATATTTTTTTGTGTTTGATTCTTTTATTAGAAATTTAAGTTATATTTTAAAATATTTAGTTATTGTTATAGTAATAGTGATAATAAGTTGGTTTTATATTTATTATGATTGTTTTACTTTAAATTTGCTTTTATGACGTAAATGTAAATCTTCTTCTATTAATCGTGCAGTAGAATCACAAACTGGCATCTCTCCAGCATGCATTAACTTTCTTGAACTATCTGATAATGAGAAAATACTTGAACCATCGTCATTATTATTATGACTTTCATAAAAATTAACTGGTGTATAGTTTGTATGCATATAACTTCCTGAATATGCATCTAGTTTCCTTAATTCTTCCAAAGTAAAAAAGTTTTCGTCAGAATCATAATAGCCACCTATTGATTCTACATAATTATTGTTAGCAAAACTTTTCATAAAATAGAATATATTAATTTGAACTGGCGGTTGGATTCGATTGTTTTCTATTTCATCATTTATCCAGTTATTTAGTTTGCCTTCATCAATAGCATTTTGTAAAAATATAGATGATTTTTCTAGCCCTTCAGTAGTGTAAATATATTCATTAATGGTTAAACCATAAAAGCCTAGAGTTTCACGTATCTCTGCTTCTAGCAGTTTCAAAAATTCTAATTGCTCTTTATATGCAATTTTATTTATCTTATAACTTACTTTTTTATTGTCCATTTTAATTTTCCTTTCCAAAAATATGATATGACCAAAAATTCTTTTTTACAAATGTCAAATATTTTTTGATGTTTATAATCTTATATTTTTTTCATTTTTATAATATAAAATATCATTATTTTTAAAACTCTTATTAGTTGTAATTGTATAATATTTATCATCTTCTTTAATATCTAAAACTATATCTTTACCTACTTCAATTACATTATCGTTTAGTACTTGTATATTAGAATTAGGTCTTACTATTGTAAAATATAGTGTTTTAATACTACCTAATTTTTCATCAACAAATGTGGCATTATCTAAAACTATTTTATATGTCTTACCTATTTCATAATTTTTATTTGGTGAAATTACATAATTATTTTTTTTCTTAGTTACTTCTGTTTTAATCTCATTATCATTTTCATCTATAAGAAGTTTAAAGTTAAAAGTTTGTGTTTTTCTACATTTTCTTGACCTTTATAGAATAACTTGTTTCTTCTTATTTTTTCAATTAATGAATTAGCATATTTAGTCTTACCCTTAACGCCCTCAGCACGTTTTAAAAATTGGTCTCCCATTTCATAATTTTCTTGTGCATAGCAATCTTTTGCAAATAATGATAATACAATACTTTGCTGCTCACTATCTAACTTCATATTTCTGCATACTTCATCAAATGTTACACCAGATGAAACCAAATTAGAAATTTCTTCCATATTATAAATACCACAATAATTAATAATACGTTCTTCTTTTAATTGACCAACAGCAATAGTTAAGTAGGTATTAGCCATATCCAAATCATTTTTCCCAAACTTAAGCGCACTTCTATAAACATTTATACAGGTATCATAATCTCTATTATTATATGCCTCATTTCCTAATTTTAATATTTCATTTACAGTTTTTTTATCTTTAAAATCTGTAATATGTTTTAGAAAAATTCTTCTGTCTTCTGAATTTTTTACGCTAATATTATATGACTTGACATTTGGCATTCCATTTACTATTTCATGAATCTTTAACCTTTTTTCCCTATTCATTGGTTCTAATAAAACTACACCATTTTTATATAAATCTTCCAGTTTTTGATTAATTAACTGAACAACAACATCATCATTAAATTTTTTTTCGTCACTTACCATAGCAAATAACCTCCCCAAAAAATAACTATTTTTTTAATTATTGTCAAAACTTCTAACCTAATCACCAATATCTATTTTTATTTTTCGTTTGATATCATCAACAAATGCGTCATATTCTGATGAGGCCATTTTTTTCTTCCTAGAAAGATCGCCTTCTGTCAAAATTCTTTTACCATTTAAATAGCATCCGCCTAAACGACCACTTCTTATTTCTTTACCTAACTTTTTCAAAATTTCTTTATTACTTGTATCTAAACTTGCTTCTATATTAATAGCAGTATCCTTAAGATTACAGTTTTTAAAATAATGGCCAAAAAGATCACAAATTTCTATAGTGAAATTCGAAAAATTAATTCCTTCAAAATTGCTATCATTAATTGTCATACAACTCTTTTTTAATAAATTAAAGTCGAAATTTGCTTTAGAGTAACTAAAATCGCAATTATCTATTTTATGTATACTATTAATATTAGAACAAGAAAGATCCATATGTGAAAAATTGCAAGATGTTAAATTAAAATCTTCACACTTTGAAAAATCAAGTTTTGCATTTGTATAACTTAAATCTATACAATTTTGATGAGATTTTCCATCAAAATTAACATTGTCGAAATTAACTTCACTAAGATCAAGTTTTCGCAAAAATTCACCAGTCCATACTGGACATTTACCATATAATTCACTTTCATCAAAAATTAAAACTTCTAAAAGTTCTTTATCTAACTTTATATATTGCCTATCTTTAGAATCACAATCAAACGGTATTTTACTAAGTTCAGATTTTAAAAATAGTCTAATATCATTTTTTTCTTTTTTACCCAACCTCATTATAACTACCTCCAAAATATAACTAAAATTAGTATATTATAAATACAATATATTTACAATACCCTAAAAGTGTTTTTTATCTTTTATAAACTCACGTAATATTTTAGTTAATGCACGTTTTTCTATTCTAGAAACATAACTTCTAGAAATATGTAACTCTTTTGCAATTTCCTTTTGTGTCATTTCTTCATTATTATTAAAACCATATCTTTTTATAATAATTAATTTTTCACGATCATTTAATACATCAAAATACTTTTCTAATAACTTAATATTATCTTTCTTATTTATATCTTCAATATAATCTGGATCAGGTGTTTTTAAAATATCTATAAATGTAATCTCGTTTCCATCTTTATCATATCCAACTTGTTCATTTAAACTTATATTTTTACTTAACTTCTTATTCGTTCTAAAATACATTAGTATCTCATTTTCTATACATCTTGCACTATACGTTGTAATTCTAGTGCCTTTTTCCATAGAGTAACTATCTATTCCTTTTATTAATCCAATTGTTCCAATACTAATTAAATCGTCTAAATCTTCATTAGTCTTTTCAAACTTTTTTACAATATGAGCAACCAACCTTAAATTATGCTCTATAAGTTTATTTCTAGCATCTTTATCACCAACAAGATGCCTTTTTATAAGTTCATCTTCTTCTTCTTTGCTAAGTGGATCTGGAAACACATTATTAGAGTAAGAACCACAAGCAAAAATACAAGATTTTATTAAAAGACTCAATAAATTTACTAACATAATACCTCCTACTAAAAGTATATGAGATATAAAAGAAAATAGAAAACTTATGTCTTCTATTCTAATTTATTCTTTTAACATCTAATTTAACTACTTCACTATTAAGTTCATAATCTTTAATTAGTGAATCATCTTTTATAAATTCTAAGCACAATGTTTCTTGTTTAATAAACTCTTCAAATTTTCTTAAAACTTCTTCAAAATTAGAAGAACCAGAATAATAAATATTAATTCTATCAGTTATTTCAAAATTACTATCTTTTCTTGATTGTTGTACTTTAGATATAAGTTCACGTGCAATACCTTCATCAAGCAAATCTTTGGTTAACAATGTATTTAATATTACAAAATTATTATTCTCATATACAACATCAAAACCATCTTTAGCATTTATTCTAATATCAACCATATTAGGTGTAACATTTAATTCCTTACCATCAAATGTTATTTTTATATCACTGCCATTATTTAACATATTAATTTGACTTATATCAAGTTCAAGTAAACATTTAGTAAATTCACCTATTTTTGATCCAAATACTTTACCAACTTCTTTAAAATTAGGTTTTACTGTAAAATTCATATACTTATTTAATTCACGAGTAAATATGATCTTTTTAACATTTAATTCTTCTTCAATTAGCGGAACTAAATCACCAATCAATTCTTCTATATTACCATCTATTAATATCTCACTAATTGGCTGTCTTACCTTTATTTTTGACTCTTCTCTAGCATTTCTACCTAAACTTATTAAATCTCTTACCTTATCCATTCTAGATTCAATTACTTCATTTATTTTATTTTCATCTACCTCTGGATAATCTTCTAGATGAACTGATTCATTACCAGTTAATTTCTGATACATCTCTTCACTAATAAAAGGCGTTATTGGTGCGATTAACTTAGATAAACCAACTAAAACATCATATGTTGTTTGATATACGCCCATTTTGGAATTATCTAAATCTGGTGACCAGAATCTTCTTCTATTACGTCTTATATACCAATTCGATAAATCTTCATTTACAAAATTATTAATTAATTTTACTACTTTATTTAAATCATATTCATCAAAAGCATTATTTACATTTCTAACTAATTTATTATATTTTGATAATAACCATTTATCTATTTCCTCTAATAAGTCATATTCTAATCTATATTCTCTTGGATCTATATTATCAGCATTTGCATACATTTCAAAGAAATTATAAGTATTTTTTAAAGTATTAAAGAATTTTGATTGTACTTCTTTTATACCATTCATATCAACTTTAATAGGAGTCCATACTGGAGATACATATAGTAAATAAAATCTTACAACATCGGCACCATACTCTTTAATAGTAGTAAATGGTTCAACTATGTTTCCTCTTGATTTACTCATCTTTTTACCTTCAGCATCTAGCAATAAATCGTTTACTAATACATTTTTAAATGGAGATTCTCCCATTATAAATGTAGATATTACAAGAAGTACATAAAACCAACCTCTTGTTTGATCTATTCCTTCTGAAATAAAATCCGCTGGAAATTGTTCTTTAAATAACTCTTTATTTTCAAATGGATAATGATATTGTGCAAATGGCATTGAACCAGAATCAAACCAAACATCAAGTACATCACTCACTCTAGACATAGTACTACCACATTTACTACACTTAATATGTATATTATCTACAAATGGTCTATGTAAATCTATATTATCCCTATCTAATTTTTCTACTGATAATTCAATTAATTCATCAATTGAACCAATAGTATGAATATGACCACAACTACAAGTCCACACTGGAAGAGGTGCTCCCCAATATCTATTTCTAGATACTCCCCAATCAACTAAATTTTCAAGCCAATTAGCAAATCTTTTTTCACCTACATAACTAGGATACCAATTGACCTTTTTATTTGCTTCAATTATTTTATCCTTGTATGCAGTTGTCTTAATATACCATGCTGGTTTTGCATAATAAAGAAGTGGTGTTTTACATCTCCAACAATGAGGATAATTGTGTTTAATCTTTTCTTTTTTAAATAATTTATCATTTTCTTTTAAATATTTAATAATATCTATCTCAAGCTCTTCTTCATAAACAATTCTGCCTTTCCAAGGACCACTATTATATTTACCATCAGTTCCAACTGGATTTAATGTAGGTAAATCATATTTTTTGGCAACATTTGAATCGTCCACTCCAAAAGCAGGTGCTATATGTACTATACCTGTACCATCTGTCATAGTAACATAATTATCGCATGTTATATAAAAGGCACGTTTTTCTACTGATAACTCTGGTATTAATTGTTCATATTCCTTATACTCTAAATCTTTACCCCTATATGTTTCTAATGCTTCATATTCACTACCCAAAACTTTATCAGCAAGACTCTTAGCAACTATAAATTTATTACCTTTACTAAGTGCTAGTACATAATCTTCATCTGGATTTACACACAATGCAACATTAGCAATTAAGGTCCAAGGAGTTGTAGTCCATACCAAAACATATACATCTTCATTTTTTAATTTAAATGGAACATAAACAGTATTTACAGATATTTCCTTATACTCTTGTGCAACTTCATGTGCAGATAACTCTGTACCACATCTAGTACAATATGGTAATACTTTATTACTGTGATATAAAAGATTAGCATCAGCAAACTTTTTTACAACCCACCACTCTGATTCAATAAAATCATTACTACACGTAATATATGGATTTTTAGTATCTATAAATTGCCCCATAATATCAGTTAAACGGCATACATCAGCAACATTAGTATCTGTTGCCTTTTTACATTCTTCATTAAACTTATCTACGCCAAATTTTTCTATATCAATCTTAGATTTAAAACCTAACTTTTTCTCAACATTTACTTCAATCGGAAGTCCATGTGTATCTAGACCAATTTTTCTTAAAACACGGTACCCTTTCATAGTTTTATACTTACAAAAAGTATCTTTAATGTTCTTACCATATAAATGATGTAATCCAGGAAGCGCATTTGCATATATTGGTCCATCATAAAATACAAAGTTTTTATTACTTTCCCTATTATCAATAGTACGTTTTAAAATATCTTTCTTATTCCATTCCTCTAATATTTTACTCTCAATTTCATTAACATTACCTTTTTCTAATTCCAAAAATTTACTCATAACTTTCCTCCTTAAATAAATATTAATATATAATAAATTACAAATGTAATTAATAACATAATTCCTTCTGATTTTTTCAACTTATAATCATTATAACAGAATACAAATAAAAGTACCGAAGACAACATTAAAAATATTAAATCTATATAATTAAATGTACCAACATTTATCGCACCAAAAATTGCTACTGGAAGTCCTAATACTATTCCTATATTAAATATATTACTTCCTACTACATTACCTATTGCTATATCATATTCACCCTTTTTAGTTGCAACAATACTTGTTACAAGTTCAGGTAAAGATGTTCCTATTGCAACTATAGTAAGTCCTATTATTCTTTCACTAACTCCTAAGGAAGATGCTATATAACTAGCAGAATCTACAACAAAATTGCTTCCAAAAACAATAGATAAAATTCCAAGTACTGTAAATATAATAGATTTAAGTATTCCATATTTAATTGTATTATCTTCATCATTATCTACTTTATTTCTCATCATAGATATTAAATAATATATAAATATTAAGAAGAATAATAATATTGTAATACCATCTCCTCTACTAATTATATTAGTAGTATTATTTAATACTTTATCGCTCATTAATACTATTAAAAGAGCGGTCATAAGAAGTACTATTGGTATTTCTTTTTTTACTGTATTGTTTTTTACATTAAGATAGTGAAATAAACTTGATACTCCTAATATTAGCAATATATTTGTTATATTACTACCTATTACATTGCCTAATACTATTTCTCCATTACCAGAAAGTATTGATTTAATACTAACTGCAAACTCAGGTGCACTAGTACCAAATGATACTATAGTAAGTCCTATTAACATTTTAGATAGTTTAAAGTTTCTTGCTAAGTTACTAGCACCATCAACAAATATATCAGCACCCTTAATTAAAATAACAAATCCAATTATTAAAATTATAACTTGTAATATCATTTTACCTCCTTAAAATAAAAAACGAATCTTCATCATAAGGACGAGGATTCGCGGTACCACCTTAATTTATAATAACAATTGTTATTATACACTTTAAAATTATAACGTAATTATCGTTTCTTCTTAAGTATTTTCAGAAGAAAATATCAAGAGTGATCTATGATAATAACATGCAATTAGTCTTCCACCAAACACTAACTCGCTGATACAGTTATATTATCATCGTCTCTATCTTCTATTTCTAATATTTCTATTTCCTCTATCTCTCTTATTTGATTAATAGCAATCGTTTTAAATCTTTCTTTATATCTTTGAACACTTCTATTTAATCTCTCAGCACTCATTATTGTTCTATCTGCTTTATTTAAAGCAGAGTTTACTATTCTATCGGCATTATTTTTAGCCTCTGCTATTAAGTGTTCACTTTCTTTTTTAGCCATTTCTTTTATTTGATCACCAGTATCTTGTGCGATTAATATGGCACGGTTAAAAGTATTTTCTAATCTTTCATAATATTCTATTTTATCTTTTAATTCTTTCATTTTTTCTTCAGAAGTTGTTATATTATTCATCATATGATTTTTTAGTCTAACTATTTCTTCATCTTTTTTCTTAAGTTGGGTAACCATATTTTCTACTTGAGAAGTAATATTATCTAAATAACTTTTAACTTGTTTTGGATCATACCCATATAATTTTTTAGTGAATTTATCCATATCGCATCACCCCGATACATATTCATATATTCTAACCATTTATTAGAATTTTGTCAACAAATTATTTACCATTCTATATCAAGGTCATTATTATCGTGAGTTTTTTCTTTGCCATTATCTTCAGTTATTTTACCTTCTACATTAATATTATTTGGAGTACACAAAAATATTCCGCCACCAATCTTTTGTAAATCACCAGAAATTGCATATACTGTACCGCTCAAAAAATCAACTATTCTCTTTGCTTGGTCTGGTGTAACCCTTTTCATGTTAACTACAACTGTATTTCTTGCTTTTAAGTAATCTGCGATTTGTTGTGATTCAGAATAAGCCCTAGGTTCTAGTAAAATCATTTTGCCATTTCCATCAAATGCTTCCAAAGCATCTTCTTTACTAACTTGATAATACTCATCATCACTTGTCTTTACATCCTCATCATCATCTGTTGAGAAAAACTTTTTTAACTTTTTCATTGCCATATTATATTCCTCCAATTATTATACATATTACTTTAATTATTTTATCATAAACACATGTAAAAAAAAAGTCTAATTATAAAAATATATACTTTTATTTACACTTTTTAAATAATTTTTTTACTTTACTATTTAATTTATTTTACCATTAATTATTATTTTACGCCATAAATAATAACCGCTATTATTGTAATTATTATAGATGAAATTAAGTTAACCATATTATTATTTATAAAAGATACTCCAGATATTTTTCTAGTAGTTTTATTACAACATATATTCTTTTCTGTAACTTTATAGCACCTATCACATACATATTTTACTTGTAACATTGAACCAAAGAAGGAATCTATTATTGTTTGAAAAAATATTATAGATGATATTAAAATAAAATCTAATGCCTTTAAATCCATTGATATATATACTACTAATGAAATTAAAATTGAGCATATTATTGAACAAGTTATTCCAAGTATAGACATACCACCAGATAAACCAGTAGGTACATTTTTTCTCTTAAAAATATCATATGGTTCACCTTTAGATAATACACCAACATCAGATGAAACAGAGTCTATAAAACATCCACTAACTGATATAATACTTATTATAAGCAATTTATCATTTTTAAATATACCATAAAGAATAACAAATAATGTTCCAAGACCACCATTTATTAAAATCTGTAAAAATCCTCTACTAGATTTTTCTTTTTTAGTTCTTACTTTAATTTTTTTAATTAAACCAACTATAAATATAAAGAAATACTCTGATAATAATATAAATATTCCTAACCTACCTCCAAAATACATATAAGAAAATACTATTAACATTGAAAGTATTGAACCAAGATAATCAATACTTTTAGAGAAAAATACTATTATAAATATAATTTCTGATAATAAAATACTTGATAATAAGATAGATGAACTTATATTTATAAATAAATAACTTAAAATAAATGAAACAAACACAACAGAAAAGTTATCTAAACCATTACCAATAAGTTCAAATATTGAAGACGCTAATGATATTAATAAACACATTAAAGGATTAATTTCAATGTTATATAAATAACTAAATATAAATATAGAAATAAAAGAAGAAATAAAACATGCTATAAAACCACCTAAAGTTTTATTTTGATATATCTTTTTAGTTTTAGTATTATATCCTATTAATGCTGCAAAACCATCACCAAATGTAAGACAAAAAGCAGCAATTCCACTACAATAGTAAAATTCAGGAAAAATAAGAACAAATGACATAATAATAGTAATTACTATTGCAAAATATATTGTACCTAAGTGATTTTTGTCTTCCCTTTCTACACTTTTATATATATTAAATTTATAAGATAAAGTATTTAATATTAAAAATATTATAGGTACTATTACCTGATGATAAGTATTTTTCATAAAAATATCTAAGAATATCCAAACCATAAATAACAATATATGTATTATTTTTCTAGATGTTTCTAAATTAGATACTTTTTTAACTAAGGGTCCAATAATAAATATAAGTGAAAAAATATATGCAAAAATAGTCAAATATCCAACTAATATCATAATTACTTCCTTCTTTCAATAATAAAAATAGTTAACTCTTTATAATGTCATTAATTACAAAACTAGCACATAGTATTCCAGCAGAACTTGGTACAACACTGCAACTTCCAATCGTTTTAGAATTTATTTTTATTGGTTGCTCGCTAGATGAAACAACCATTATTTTTTTATTTATTTTATTATCTTTTGCCCATTTTCTTAAGATTTTTGCTAACCTGTCATATATTGTCTTATCTAATGTAGTAATAGAAAGTAAAGATGGATTTAACTTATTACCTGTTCCCATACAAGATATAAATTTAATATTTCTTTTTATACATTCTAAAATAAGACACTTTTTAGTACTTACGGTATCACATGCATCTATTAAATAATCAATATTATTTTTAAATATTAAGTCTATATTATCACTATTAATAAATTCATCGATTAATAAAACTTCTAAATTAGGATTTATATCTAATATTCGCACTTTTAATTCCTCATTTTTCTTATGTCCAATAGTTGAATGCAAAGCCTCAATTTGTCTATTTATATTTGATAAATCAATAGTATCAAAATCAACTAGTATTATCTTACCTATATTATTTCTAGCAAGCATTTCAACCGTATAACTTCCAACACCGCCAAGTCCAACAACTGCAACTGTTTTGGAACTTAATTTATCAATATTTTCACTTCCAATTACATTTTCCAATCTATCAAACATGCTAATCACTTCCTACTATTTTTAGCACGTCATTAACTGTTTTAGAAAAATTATCTATATTTACATTAACCCAAGATATATTCATCTTATTATTAAACCAAGTGTATTGTCTTTTAGCATAGTGTCTTGTATTTTTCTTTATTAAACTAATTGCCTCTTCAAGAGTCACTTCACCAGAAAAATACTTATATAATTCTTTATATCCAATACCAGTTGTAACTGATTTAGAATAAACTCCTCTATCATATAAGCCTTTAACCTCATCTATAAGACCAGAATTAATCTGCTTATCTACACGTTTATCTAATATATTATACAAAATGCTTCTATCTACAGTAAGACCAATAAAGCATACATTATCATATAATAATTCATCGTCGCACCTTTTCTGGTTTAAATTATTATTATCATACTTTTGTAATATTCTAATCATTCTTTTTCTATTATTTATATGAACATCTTCGTTAGTATTATTTTTTATTAAATCATATAGTTCTTGATTAGTAAACTCATCATAATTATTATTTATATTTTCTTGAGTAAACTCATAGTTATAAAGGGCTGCTTTTATATAAAGACCTGTACCGCCAATTATTATAGGAGTCTTACCCCTTGATAATACTTCGCCAATTTTATCTCTACAATCTTTTTGATAATCTTTTACAGTATAAAAATCATTAACATCACAAATATCAAATAAATGATGAGGGACTCCGCATTTTTCTTCTTCTGTAACTTTAGCAGTTCCTATATTAAGTTCTTTATATACCTGCATCGCATCTGCGTTTATTACTTCTCCATTTAACACTTTAGCAAGTTCTATACTAAGACTGGTCTTACCTATACCAGTAGGACCCGCTATTACAATTATTTTATTCATCTTTACCACCAATTATATAATAACATAAAAAGGCTCAAAATTAAGCCTTATATTCACAAGTAGAACATTTTATTTCTTTTTTCTTAGTTTCTACTAACATACTACCACATTCTGGACACTTATCTCCAGTTGGTTTATCCCAATAAGCAGTTTTACATTTAGGATAGTTATTACATCCATAAAATACTTTACCACGTTTACTTTTTTTCTCAACTATCATACCATCACAATTAGGACATTTAGTCACCTCGACTATTTTTTTCTCATCTTGTTTTATATATTTACATGTTGGATAATTACTACATGCTTCAAATGTACCATACCTACTTCTTTTTATAACCATAGGGCTATTACAATTAGGACATAATTCACCAGTTTCTTCATCCTTTTTCTTCTCCATATTTTGTAAAGCATTATCTACAGTAGGCATAAATGCATCATAAAACTCCTGTAACATATCATACCACACAAGATTACCATCGGCTATTTGATCTAATTCTTTTTCCATCAAAGCAGTATATTCAACATTTATAAGATTAGAGAAATATTGTTGTAAAGCATCAGTTGTTTCGATTCCAATAGATGTGGGTTTAAACTTTTTCTCTAGTATTTCAACATAAGCACGTTCCTTTAAAGTTTCAACTATTTTTGAATATGTGGATGGTCTACCAACGCCTAATTCCTCTAATGCTTGAATAAGTTTTGCCTCAGAATATCTTGCAGGAGGCTGCGTAAAATGTTGTTTTGGTTCAATTGAATTAGAAACTATTTTATTTATATGTAAGTTTTCTAAATCAGGTAATATTTTGTCTTCAGTGCTTTCATAATCTTTATATACTTTTAAATAACCATCAAATGAAACAACACTACCAGTTGCTTTAAAAGTATATCCATTATTTTCTAATATTATTGTTGTCTGTTTTAATTTAGCATCACACATTAAAGACGCTAAAGCACGATAATAAATTAAACTGTATAGTTTATGCTCATCATTAGATAAATACTTTTTAACAGACTCAGGTGTTCTATCTATACTAGTTGGTCTAATTGCCTCATGAGCATCCTGCACATTTTCTTTTCTTTTAGAAACCTTTGTATTACCAATATACTCTTTTCCAAAATTCTTCTCAATATATTTATAAGTAGAGCCAACAAATTCATTTGATATACGTATAGAATCTGTACGCATATATGTAATAAGACCAACAGTTTCATTTGAAAGTTCTATACCTTCATATAGCTTTTGCGCTATACTCATAGTCTTTTTACCAGTAAAACCTAATTTAGTAGATGCCTCTTGTTGTAACGTTGAAGTTATATAAGGTGCTTTTGATTTTTTAGACTTATCTTTTTTTGTAACACTATCTATATTAAAAGTAGATTTAAGTTGTTTAAGTATTTCCTCAGCCTGAACTTTTCCCTCAATTTTAACTTCCTTACCATGATATTTTTCAAGTTCAGCATCAAAATCATCAAAGAATGCTGTTATAGTCCAATATTCTTCTTCTTTAAATGCTTCTATTTCACGTTCTTTATCTACAATAAGTTTTAATGCTACACTTTGAACACGTCCAGCACTCTTACTTCCTATTTTAGACTGCATTACCTTACTTAATCTAAATCCCATTATTCTATCTAAAATTCTTCTGGATTCTTGAGAATGTACTAAATCATAATCAATTTTTCTTGCATAATTAAAACTATCTAATACTTTATCTTTTGTTATCTCATTAAATACAATACGATCATAATTATTATCATTAAGTTCAAGTTCATCATATAAATGCCAAGAAATGGCTTCTCCTTCCCTATCTGGATCGGTTGCTAAATATATATGGTCGTATTTAGAAGCCTGTTTTTTTAAATCAGTAATTAACTTTTTCTTTCCCTTAATTGGTATATAATTTGGTGCAAAATGATTTTCAACATCAACACCTAAACCATACTTACCACTAGTAGATAAATCCCTAATATGACCCATACTAGATATTACTTTAAATGAAGAACCTAAATATTTTTCAATGGTATGAGATTTACTTGGGGATTCAACTATTACTAAATTTTTCATAATTACGCTCTCCTTATCAATTTATAATAATATTTCACAAAAATAATTCTATGTCAATAGAAAATTTAATTTTTATTTAAAACTGAAACACGTTCTATATAATCTTTTACTGGACCATATGTCCTTCTATATCCTGGAATAAGTCCATATTTTTCAATACATTCTATATGTTTTTTAGTTGGATAACCCTTATGTTTACCAAAAAAATACATAGGATATTTCTTATCTAATTCATACATCATATTATCCCTAGTTACTTTTGCTATTACACTTGCTGCTGATATTGTTATGCTTTTTAAATCTCCTTTTATAATAGATGTACTTGGTATATCTAAATTAAGTGGCATCGCATCTATTAATACATGTTCTAATGGTATCTTTTCTTGTACTTGTTTTATTGCAATCATCATAGCCTTAGCACTTGCTTGATATATATTTATTTCATCTATTTCCTCTGGTCCTACTACTCCAATACCATATGCAATAGAATTTTTAATTATATAATCATAAAATAAATTACGCTTCTTTTCACTTAACTTTTTAGAATCAGTTAACCCATCTAGTTCAAAGTCAAATGGCAAAACAACACAAGAGGCAACAACTGGTCCTATTAAAGGACCTCTACCAACTTCATCAACACCACCTATATATCTTATTCCACGTGATTTTAAATTTTCCTCGTATTCTCTATTATTTATCATAAATTTCACCAAAATAATTTTATCAATATAAAAGAATAAATACAAGATTTATTCTAAAACTAATATTAATTATATGTCTTTTGTCTAGTTATACCTTCTTTTTTACAACTATAATCAGTAACTATCATATTAGATAATAAAGATTTTCTCTGACTACTATTTCTTCTTCTATAACATATATTTTCACCATGTCTATATACAATAGAACAATTTTTCATGTTAACTATTGCAAACCTTCTCAATACATTATCTCTAATAGTATTTTGAAATGGAAAAGTACTATTAGTAGATAATATAGTTGTTCTAGATTTTAAATTTAATAATTCACAATTATCCACTTCACCAGGTCTATATAGATTATTTAAATCCAAATATTTTGTTTCAAAGTCCATAACTGATAACCCTTCATAAACACTTTTAGTATTACTAACTAATAATGCTTCATGATTAACCTTTGGATCAACCAATGATAATACTCTAGTATTAATGTTAGAATTATTATCTGATAGTGCCTTAATGCTAATTTTATCAAATTCATACTTATCTATTAAAAGATTACAATCAAAAGTCTTACTAACCATACTTGCAGTCATTTTTTGACATATAGAATTATACTCAATAAAGAAACTATTTCCAAATAAATTATGACTAAAACCTTCCAAAGTAAGCGGTTTAAAAATGACTTTATAGGTTTTAGAAAATCTATCATAAATTACATCTAAATCGTATTCTTTGTTTGTTAATTCATCAAATGCAGATATTGTTCTACACTGTTTTGTGCAATCTTCTCTTACAGAATAACCTGCGTTATTCCCATCGATGCTAACAACTTGATATGCATTTTTATCATGAACATCACCATATAATTGATATTTATCTAAGAAAATTTCAATTAGAGAAATAAACTCTATTCTAAGTTGTTTATCATTAATAACCATTGGATCAAATCCAAGTTTTTTTAATATTTTTTCTATGTTCATACTACTTTCATCCCTTTTTAATAGCGTATATTATATCATATTTAAATAATTATGTAAATATTATTATATAAAGAGGGGTTTTATGAATTTACTACCTAATATATCGCCAAAACTATTTACATTGAGTGCTACTACTATAGGTTTTATTCTATTAGATGACTTAACAGCAAACGAACAAAATGCCCTAGGAAACTGGTTAATGTTAGTAGCGCAAGTATTATGTACAAATGCTTTTTATAGACAAGTAATTGATGAAAGAAAGCAAAAGCAAAATAAAAACGAAAGTAATACAGACCCAACATATTTAATGCAAAAAATGGTAAATGCACTTCAAAAACAAATAGATGAGTTAAAAAACTCATCTACTAATTAAACTTAGTTACTATTTAATCCCTTAGATAGTAGTACATCAACTGTATTTTCCTTACCATCTCTTATATAAGCAATAGTTATTTTATCACCCACTTCATATTTATATAAAACATAATTAAAGTGAGCAGTATCATCCACATTTTCATTATTTATCTTTGTTATTATATCTCCTTGTTTTAATCCACCATTACTAGCAGGTGTAGAATCTTGTACTAATACTATAGCAACTCCTTTAGTAACATTACCTGGATTTATATTATATCTTCTTAATAGATAAGTATTAGTTAAATCTATTAATGATACTCCAAGTAATGGTCTTTCAATTGTTTCACCCTTCTCTAATCTTTCTACAGTAGATAACACTAGTTCGATTGGTATTGCAAATCCCATTCCTTCTATTTCATCTTGAACAAGTTTAAGTGAAGTCACACCTATTACTTCACCATTTACATTTAAAAGAGGTCCACCACTATTGCCAGGGTTTATTGCTGCATCGGTCTGTAAAACCTCCATAACGAAATTACCATTAGTTAATTTTACCGTTACCTTTCTATTTAATCCAGATAATATTCCCTTAGTAACTGTACCAATATATTTACTTCCTAAAGGAGAACCAACAGTAAATAATGTATCACCTAATGATAGCTTAGTAGAGTCCCCTATTTTTGCAACCTGAAGTACTTCATTAGCAGGTATAGATAAAACTGCTATATCAGAATATGAATCTCCACCTAATATTTTAGCATCTATCTCATTACCAGAAGTATTTATAACTTTAATGCTACTACCACCTTCTATTACATGATAATTCGTTATTATATATCCAACATTATCACTCTTATATACGAATCCAGACCCACTACCTATCTTATTATCATTCTTGTCATAAACTTCAACAACTACAACTGAATCATATACTTTTTTAATAGATTCCTTTATAGTATTTTCTTCAACTATACTTACATTAGTATTAACTGTTTCCCTAGTTTCAACTAGTGATTTAAAATTTATCATATTAAAATGATTAAGTACTATAACTGTACCAATAATACCTACAAAAAATGTTAATATTATTGAAATAGTATATATAAGTACATACTTTATTTTTTTATTCATACCAACACCTCTATATGAATTATAACACAAATTTTATCGTAAAAACGTGATAATATTTCGACAAAAAAAAGCAATTAATAAAATTGCTACAATCTATCAAAAGTAATACCAGTTATTTTATTTGATTTAATATCATTAACAATCATATTAAATACCCTATCATAATCAACTTCACCCTTAGATATAATACATCCATACTTTTTACCAATTATATCTAAACTACTTACTATATCATCATTATCAATATTACTAATACCATACCTATTTAATAGAATATCTGGATATAATTCATTTAATTTATTTAATATATATATACTTATATCGCATAAATCAATAACAGTTTCCTTAATTGCAGTCATAGAAGCAAGATTATATGCTTGAGTTTTATCATCAAATTTTGGCCACAATATACCTGGAGTATCTAGTAAATCTAATTTTTCATTAACACTTATCCAACTTAAATTCTTAGTTACACCTGGCTTATTGCCAGTAACTGCTTTCTTTTTATTAGATAAAGAATTTATTAGAGTACTTTTACCTACATTAGGTATACCAATTATTAGACCTCTATATTTCTTATTAATAATTCCTTTATCAGATCTTTTTTGAATTAAACTAGATAATATTTCTTCAGTTTTAGAAATTAATTTATTAGTATTTTTTTCTAATAAATTAGCAGTAATTACATAATAACCTTTTTCTTCATAATATTTGATCCATTTATCAGTTTCTAATCTGTCACATAAATCATATTTACTCATTATAAGTAGTTTTGGCTTGTCCTTAATTAATTCATCAATATCTTTTATCTTAGATGAATATGGTATTCTAGCATCAATAACTTCATATATTATATCTATTAATCCAATATTTTCCTTAATAAGACGCTTAGTTTTAGCCATATGACCAGGATACCAGTTTATCGGGGCAGATGTAAAACTTTTTTGTTCTTCACTATTTGACATTTACGTCACTTCCTTTCCCTATAATTGATTTTAACTCTTTTATTGATTTATTTATATATTTTCTATTAATTCCTATCATAGGGATTTCTATATTTTCCTTTTGTAATTTATTAAATAGCTTATCTATAAATAAACCCTTTCTTTTTTCCATTCCATTATTAGTGTATATATAGTTTATACAACAAGAAGGAGAATGCTCTATACCTAATATCGCAATTACTTCATATCCTGAATTTATTATATTTTTAATTTCTTTGAAAACAGTTTCTGTTAAATCATTACAATGATTGTTAAATTCTACATTATTATATTTAGATAATCCTTTAGGCTCTCTAATTAAATTATTTTTGTATAGACTTTCTGCACAGGGCATTTGAATAATATTTATTTCATTATCAATTAACAACTGCATTATTGGTTTAATAGTTCCTTTCCAATCATATTTAACAATACCTTGTGCTTGATAAGCCTGAGCCATTAAACAAAACGGGACAAAAATAAATTTTCTACTTCTATTATCACTCATTAAATAAATTCCTCTCCTATTTCAATATTAGAGAACTTTTCAATCATATTTTGTGCCATATATTTAAATAGTTCTTCATATATATTGATACACGTTTTAAGAGATTCTTCATCTACTATTGAATCTTGAAGTGGCATACCTAATAAGCACTGAGACTCATTCACTTTAGGAATAATACCTCTTAAAATAAATTGATTTTTTTCATCAAAATCATCTGTAATGTCCTTAACGGGAAGTAACAATTCTATATTATATTTATCAAATAATTCTTTAAATAGTTTTAGCATTTCATCCTGTTCTATTGCAAATAATTGACTATTTCTTGCCCCATCAGCAACATATTTTATATTATGTTTTTTACAAATTATAATTGAGGCAACATACATAGATAACCTACAAGACAAACAATTTAATTGTGATATAGATATATTTCCGTATTTTTCTTTAATTTCATCAATATGCATATTATATATTATATTAATAAAATTCCTAAAAAAGCAGGTGATATTTTTTGTCCCAATATATTCAATTTTATCAGAACCATACTTTTTCACCAATCTTTTATAACCATTCTTTACATTATTGCATCCTATTGTACACATATTATCATAATGAACTAACTTTACTTTATAGCCTTGTTCAATTAACAATATAGTACTTAATAGTGAATCTTTTCCACCTGAAAACAATACCAAACATTCATTCATAATATTTATCGCCTCCAATTTTTAGTAAAATGTGTATTATCTTTTTAAAAAGAAATTCTTTATTTATAAGTGTTTGTGAGTAGTTTTACATATTTCCCGATATCCCAGTTGATTGTCGTATTTTGTCGATTATCCATTATTTTCACTTCCTATCACCTATTTATTTTAGAACAGCACTTTATATAATTTTTATAACGCTCATAATTTTTTTCGATTGAATCATTAACATTTATCCAATAGTAATTTGTCATTGTATTATCATACTCATCAAGTTCTGTTTTTTCTAATTCACCACCTAAAGATAAAATAGTCCTATTTGAACCAATATTATCAACAGTACAATCAAGTAATATTCTTACTTCTCCTAGCTTTTGTTCTTCTAATAAGGCTAAATATAATGCTATTTTAGCATATCCCTTTCGTCTTTCAGTAGGTCTTATACCATAACCAATATGTGTCCAGCCACTTTTTAGTTTTTCTGCCGAAATACTATATCTAACATTTATCATTCCAACTATTCTATTATCATTTTCTCTTACTACAAAAAATGTTTTTGATTGGCATCTATTTATTTGATTTAAATATTCTATATCTTCTCTTTTTTCCAGTTCTAACAACCATTCTTCATAAGTAACTCCATCTAGACATCTATCCATGCTTCCTGTACCATTTAAATCTGAATTATATTTAACATTTTCTGCTAAATAATCTAAGGCGTCCTGTTTTCTTTCTATTGTAGGAATCTCTAAAAATACTTTTTCCATAACTTTCCTCCCATTTTTCTATTATCTATATAAATTTTCTAAAACTCTTGTTAGACAATCTTCTGCAGTTAAATTACTATTTTCTGAAAATCTATTCTAACCAATTTTCCATTAACCTTAAATATATAAGGATTCTTTACCTTTATAATAAAATCTAATATTCTTTCATTACTAGGTTTTCTTCTATCTATTTTTATATTTGTTACTTCGTCCACATCTTCTAATTTTACATCATCAGGATTTACATTTCTACATCTTTCTAATTTCTCTGCTAATTCTTCAATATTATATTTCTTCATAAAATCACACTCCAACTTGATTATATACTTAAATATAATTATTATTAAATGTGCAATTTTTTTAATTAATCTTTATTATTTTCTTCAGTTTCTAATAATTTTATATCTTCAATAAATTTATCAAAATCAGATATAAATAATTCACCTTGTTTTCTCTTAAATTTATCATATTCTTTATATGCTAATTCTTGAGCAACTTTGTGAGAAATACTCCCAGCATTGTGCAAAATTTCTTGTCCATTAAATTGTAAAAATGCATCTAATTTTTCTACCCAATCTTTCATTGTCATTGCATTATGATTTTCTGCTTGTAATTCAGCATAATCTAGATACATAGTAACTATTCTATTTAAGTTTTTTAATTCCTTTTCTGTTAAATAATTTTTCGCAATATCAACATCATATTTATAAATAGGTCCATCAGGAGAACTTGTCCATGTTGTAAGGCCCATATTATCTTTATTAGCATCAACTCTATTATATATAATTTCTGCTGCTGTGTTACCAGTTACAGAATAGTGAAGTTTATTTTGTACAGTTTTAAAAAACTTTTTTGTAGTCTCAGAATCTTTATCATAATCAACACTACAAGATGAATAAATATCCGTAATTTTCTGATAAAATCTTCTTTCACTAGAACGAATATTTCTAATTCTTTCTAAGGTTCTTTCAAAATAGTCTTCTCCAAAGATATAATTTGGATTTTTTAATCTTTCGTCATCCATAACAACACCAGTAATCAAATATTCTTTTAACACTTTTGTTGCCCATATTCTAAAATTTGTTGCCTTTTTTGAATTAACTCTATAACCTACAGCAATAATCATATCTAAATTGTATATTTTGGATTTTCTCCCGCCTGTACTTTCGTCGGAAATTCCGACAGAAGTTTCCTCCTTAAGTTCACCACTATTTAATATATTATTAATATGTTCTGTTATTGTACTTCTTCCTACTCCAAATAGTTCAGCAATTAGGTTTTGTGTTAACCAAATATCATTATTGATTAATAATACATTTACTTTAATATCGTTATTATCATCACGATAAATTAAAAAATCATGAGTAGTTATTTGTAAATCATTTTTCATTTATATTCGCCTCTTTTCTATGTTCTTAAATGTCGTAATCACCTTTCTTATTCCTATTATAAATAACATCCAAATCACTACGTTTTTTATGGTTTTTAGTAAATTTAGGGGCTTCTTAATGAAAATACGTAAGATTCAAATTGGATAATTTCCTTTATTTATAAGGGTTTAAGGGGGTTCTTAATTAAATCGTAATCAACCAGTTTATATTTGCCTGATTTTGTCGATTATTATCATTCATTTATTTCACTTCCTAAATATTTATTTTAATTGCATAGAATATGCAATATTTTTAATTTTAAATCCTACCTGTTTATATAGATGCCTAGCGTTTTCATTCTCTTCATTGACTGTTAATCTCAAATCAGTATAACCATTATCTTTAGCATATTTTTTTACGTATTCCAATAATTCTCTGCCAATACCTTGATTTCTATAAATCTCATCAATACCCATCGCATCAATGTCTAATTCTTTTCTATATCTATAACCATTCTTCTTTCCTTCTCTTGAAGATAAGATAATATATCCCACGATTTGTTCTTCTATTTTAGCCACAAAGATTTCACTATTATCTATCATATTAGCAAGTTCTTGACAACTTATAATACTATCGGTATGCTCGAAAATATCAGGTCTCCATTTAACGTGACATTCATGAACTTGCAAAGCTATTTTATCTATTTCTTCTAAATTTTTAATAGTTGGTATTTCTATCTTCATATTTATCTACTCCTTTTTTATCTATATAAATTTTTTAAAACACTTGTAAGACAATCTTCTGCAGTCTTATCAGCATAAGAAAATCTAATTCCAATTAATTTACTATTTTTATCACCATTTATATAAATCATTAATCTATCCATATTAATATTAGAACCATAACATGCATACCAAACATAATCATTTTCACTATATTTATCTAAATAATCACTGCTTACCTTTTCCATTATAAAACCTCCAATCTAAATTATAATTTAATCCTTTAAAGATACAACTTTACTTAATTCCTCTTTTGTTATTTTTCCTTCTCTTATAACAATAACCTTATCTTCTTCTACCTCAACAATTGTTGATACAGAATCACTTTCTACATCTCCAAAATCTAAAATATAATCTACTTTGCCACCTAATTCATCAATAATATTTTTTATCTTAGTGCCTGTAATGCTACCAGACAAATTAGCACTAGGAGCAACAAGCGGAACACCAGACATCTTAATAAGATTATAAACGATGCCTTCATTTATAAATCTAATTCTAACATATTGATCACCTGCTGATACAATATCAGGTAAAACTCCTAGTTTTTTCTTAAACTTTATTGTCAAAGGACCAGGCCAAAAATTATCAATCAATTTTTGCTCTATAGGACTTATATAATCAACCATTTCCTCTAGCATAGAAATATCTGAAATTAAAACACTTAATGGCTTACACATAGGTCTTCCTTTAATCTCATAAATTCTTTCACATGCATCTTTATCATAAGCATTAGTACCTATTCCATAAACAGTATCAGTTGGAAAAACAACTATTTTTCCTTGTCTTAAAGCATCAGATATCTCAACAATATCAGAATTATTTATATCCTGTTCTTTCAAATACTTTGTCATCTTATTACTCACCTTCTAAAAAATATACTAAAACTGTCTAATCTACACTTTTAATATAACCATGTATGTTTTGGTAACCTAATTTTTCATAAAAAGATTGGGACACTGTATTACTATTTTCTGTTAATAAAGAAATAAAAGCACAATTATTTTCTTTTGCAAACTCGTATATATATTCAAACATTTTAGTTCCTATTTTATTTCTCCTATATTCTTTTTTTACACCAAAGTTCCAAACTGTAAGAAATGGTTTTAATTGTTCTACAATATCATAGTTAATTATAACCGTTGCTAATCCAACTATTTTACCATCAACTTTAGCAACTATATTATGATAAAGAGGATTATTATAAATATCATCATATATACTTAAAAGTTTATCGTAATCAGTAGTTATACCATGATTTAAATCATAAATATTTATAGCTTCCACTAAATCTTCTTTTTTTAATTTTTCTATCATTACTTCCATAATCATTCTCCTTAACTTTTCTCAATAATATTCTTTACAAATTCATCTATTACTTTCTCCCTATTATGACTTATATCTATAAATGGTAAATTGTATTTATCACATTCTTCTTTTAACCATTTACTAATTTCTATATAATCTTTTATATGTGCAAGAACTGTTTCATCTTCTTTTTGGCTTGTCCAATCATATACTGTATCAAACTTTCTAATTTCATTAAATTTCTCCAAAACAGTAATATTTGGATAACCAAAAAAGTAAATTTCGCAACAATCTTTATCAATATTTTCATAGTAATCTTTTGGTGTTATATGATACAAATCAAAAGCCAATCTATATCCTAATTTATCATAATTACCTGTTTTACTAATTCTTTTCATAAACTTTATAAATACTTTACTAGTATCTATAAAGTCCCAACGGTCAGTATGTGTTACTCCTGTTTCTGGAAATGCTTCATCAAATGCCATCATAACAGCGTCCATTGCCAAATGTTGATATTTTAATGATTTTGCTAATCCCTGACATATTGTTGTTTTGCCTGCTCTAGGTACTCCTGTAATTATTATATGTTTATGTGATTTATCCATAATTTTACCTCCTAAAATATAATTATTGTCTACTTTCTATTAATTCAACTTCTGCTTTTTTAGCATAATAATTATTATCCTTTATTGGAATATTATATTTTGATATAACACTTTTCATCGCTTCTATACTCATATATTTTTTATCAATATAATTACAATGTTCTTCTATTTCAATATAAATATGTTTATTATTTACAAGTTGTACCATAAATTCATCAATTCCATTAGAATATACAATTAAATGATCATTGACTCTTATTAGTTCTTCATAATTAATAGATTCAAATAACTCTTTTGCTTCATCTATAGATTCTATACTACAATTAACTTTTGCCTCATTTACAATTTCTTCATTTTCATTGTACTCTTTATATTTATAAGTTATCATTTTTAAGTTTTTATCTTTTTCTATTACATTTCTAATTAAAATACAATGCTTTAATAATTCTAAATTATTTTCCTCATACTTAAAATTTTTATCTACCATATAAATATCTTTAACATCATATTGATCTACAACACCAAATCCAAACCACTTTAATTTACTTTCTAACTCATCTAAAGTACAAGTTACCTCTACAGTTATTTCTCTTTCATATTCCATAAAATATCACCTATTTCTAATAACTTCCTTATAAATATCATAATATATTTCTATATATTGAGGGTACATATATGAAGTTAAAATATATATAATTTCAATTTCACTACTATATTTATCTAACATCTTTTTAAATGAAATATGTAAACACTCATCAAAATCATAATCTTCATAACTATCATGACTATTATATTCCATCTTACTTATTTCAATTAACTCACCCACAATTTTAATAACTAAATCATTATCATACAAATTACATAACTTAGAAACATTTTCATCTTTCCCTATGCCATACATTTCCTTAATAATATAAATTTTATTTTTATTAAATGAAAAAACTTCTATTTTATTATCATTTACTTCAAAATGATCTAATACATATTTATCTTTATATACTCTTACATCTAAATATTCATCATTAACATCTAATATATTTTCATAATTTTTTAAAACGGGCATTAACATTTTTCCACACATAGGTATTGCATTTAATTTTAAATATTTATTATTCATAAAATATCACCTATTTTTCTACAGTTAAAATACTTAATATAAGTATATCATATCTACCATTATATTGGTTTCTATTTAGAAAAAAACTTACAAAATATATAAATTTGTAAGTTAATATAATAAACTTCTCATTGCATCCATATTAAAATCTTTAATTTATCCTATTAAATTATTAATATTTTCTAATATATCATCTTTTATATTATTATAGTAAATAATGTGTTCTAAAGTTACTTTTACTTCATTTAACCCTATTCTTTGTTCTTCTTCTGTATCACAATCTATCATTAAAGACCTCTTAATATTAAATTCTAACCATTCTAATCTATTATAATTACTATAATATATATTTTTCCAATCAATATCAATATCTAATTTAGAATTTTTAAAATATTGATTAATAAAAGAATTAAACAAATTAAAATCAATATTATGAGTTTCATAACCAGACCAACATAAAGCAAGTTCTAATAACTCACAATATGGATTATTATAACAAAGACATTCTAAATCTATTAACTTAAACTCATCATTTAACCACATGACATTTTTACAATCCATATCATTATGACATATTGATTTTACATTAGGTAAATTTTTTACAGCAATATTACCTTTATTCATAATATCATTCAATATGTCAACTTTATCTACTAATAAATCATATACAATAGAACTTTTATCTCTAGATAATTCTAGATATTTATTCCAATTGATATGTATTTGATCTTTCATATATTTTTCATATCTTAAATCAATATTATGAATTTTTGATAATACATCACCTATTTTTTCACAGTTGATTTGTTTTACATCACTATTATTAAGTACTTTTCCATCATACCACATAAAAACATAAAAATACTGTTTATCTATACACTGCATCTTTTTACCATTAAAATTAAGAGAATATATTGCACTAATATTATTTTTCTTTAAAATCTCTTCTAATTTATCTGCAATATTATAATTTTCTATTGCTTCATCTCTCTTCATAATATTAGGATTAAGTAATTTTATAACATACTTACCATGATCAGTAAATACTTTAAACATTCTATGTGTTAGACCACCTGTAATTTGTTTTAGTTCTAAAATTGAATTTCCTAAATGTAACTTATCACAAACCTTATTAAAAAAACTTTCTAAATCCATATGCACCTCCATTTTCTGTTTAATATTATAATCTTTTATTATTACTTTCATCTATAATATTTGAAAACTCCGGATAAATACTTAATAATTTAGATACAGCACCTGTTAGTCCTTGGTTTTCAAAAGAAATATATTTTTCTATTAAATCAGAGTTATCAGGTGGCATATCTTTTGGTCTATTAGGATATCTATAGATAATTATATTGCCATTTTTTTCTTCTTCATTTATTGCTTCTAAAACATTTGTATAATATATTTTTCTAATTGGTTTTATTGAATTTTCAAATGATATTACTTCTAAACTCCATAAATAATCATAATGATTAAAAGTAGTTCCATCAAGTTCATATAAATACCCTTCTTTATTATATAAAGCATTTAATACTCCAGGTCTTCTTTCAACTAACTCTACCTTTCCATTAACATTAGATATTCTAGTATCTAAATCTCCATTTCCTCTTCCAGCAAAAAGAAGTGCTGCTACTTTATTATCAGTTGCATATATACATTTCTTTTGATGAGTACTTTTATTAGCAATTAATAATTCTATATTTCCATCAGGACTTCCATGATAAACATGTTTTTCCATAAAATCGCCTACTTCATTTTAGTTTTATAATTATATTCAATAACTTCACAATTTCTAAGTACTAACGATAATAAATTATCATCTTCTGGTATTCCATTAAAATAACAATTAATTGGTATACTTACTCCTCCATGAGTAACAATTAAAATAGTTTTATCAGGATATTTATCTTTATAACTCCAATATGATTTAAAATTAAATTCTTATGTATTTAATCCTTCAAATTCACCAAAATCTCTTTCTATTATCTCTTCACTATAAATTATTGGTTTATTTTTAAATTCGTTTATTATCTTAGCAGTCTGTTTTGCCCTTATAAGTGGTGATGATATTATTAAATCAATATCTAAATCACTTAAATTATCTCTTGTCTTTCTTGCTTGTTCTTCTCCAGTTTCATTAAGTAATAAGTCCTTTCTTCCCATAACTTTTTTTAATACATTCCATTCTGTCTAGCCATGTCTTGTAACAAATAGTTTCATTCACATCTTTCTCCCAAAAGAAATTATTCTATATTATCTATTTAAAAATTCATCTATAAATACTTTAAAAAAATTTATATCATTTAAAACTTCTGGATGCCACTGTACCCCAACAATATTTTTATACTCAATTGCTTCTATTATACCATCATATTTATATTTAAAATAGATAAAACTTATACTATAAAATAATAAAAGTACAATTATTAATTGACCTTAATCATTTATTATTGCACCTATTTTTTTTACAATACCAGAATCTTGATTTCCTGATTTACTTTTAATAACTTCTTCCTTAGTAAGAAGGATTTCTGATACTGCTTTTGCTATGTTATCTCTATACACATTAATATCTATTATTTTTTCTCTTAGGTTATTATATAACAAAAGAAAAGATTCATATTTTTCCATATCTATATCTTTTGATAAATAACCATCGTACTCGCCTATATAAGCATGAGCATAATCATGAAATTCTAAATTAAAATCTACTAATCTATCTAATACAGGTGGAATAACACAATAACCATAATATGGACTATTAGGATCCAAATTGATACATCCTAATTTGCCAATATCACTAGAACCATTACAGTATGTTTCATCTCCATATACTATAGCCATTTTACTATTAGATAATGATATTCGGTTATATGTAATTGGTGTAAGTAATTTAACTCGATTGTCTTTGACTGAAACAATTCCATAATGAAATCTAAAATAAAATGAATCAACATCTTTTATTTCATTTCCATACATTTTAGACCAACAATCAAAACCAAGGTTATACATAAAATGAAGGTCACTAACTACATAATGTATATCATCTAACTTTTCTATAGAATAATAATTATCAGATAATCTAACTCCATTTGATGTTGCAAAATAATATCTTGGCGCTATTTCAGCAGCACCACAAAACATTCCTCTTCTATAATCAATTACTGTTCTTTTATCTATTTCAATTACTATACTATAATTCTTTGTTACATCATTATTAGCCATAACTCCTCCTATTTTCTATTAATTTTCTTCTATTTTCTTAACCATTTGATTATTTATATTTCTTGAGTGTTCTAATCTCATCTCTTGATGTTTCATTTCAATCTTAATATCTTTTAATTGATCTTGTAAATCATTTATTTTTGAATAAGTCTCACTTATTTCAGGAATATCATCTATAAGATGTAAATACTTATCATCAAATTCATTCTTTATTTTATCTATTTCCTCAATACTTAAATCTATATTTTTATTTATATATGAGAAATCATTTAAATGCTCTATTATTTCATTTTCAAAGTCATTAGACGCTACAAAATATACTTCCCTACGTGGACTAAAAATTCTACCTAGTGACCTAATAGAATTAAGCATACAAACAGCACCTAAAGCATTTGAAAGGCGTCCATTTCTAGGATTTAACATTGATTTTGCAAAAGAAAAATTTAAAGCAGAATTAATTAAATTATTAACAATATTAAATTGATATCTAACTCTTTCTTCAGGAGATATAGAGTTTACTTTTTCAATTATAGAATTAATTACATCCTTGTTGTTAGATATGCTTCTATCAAGTTCCTCTTTCATAAAATTAATTTTATATAATGTTTCATCCGTAGCCTCTAATTCCTCATCTCTTACTCTTATATCTTCTTTATTTTTATATATTTCATCTCCTAATATTTCTTTACTTTCTTCTAAACATACAATGCTCTCTATAACATTTAAACTAGATTTATAATCGTTTTCTATATTCTTTAATATTTGTTCTATATTATCATTATCCCTAATATCAAGTTTATATTTAGTTATTAAATCAACTAATTCTTCATTATAAGATAACTCGCCTACATCTTGTATTATATTTTTATCTCTATATATTAAAAAATCATTATATACTTTTTCTAATCTTTCTTTTAATATTAAAAATCTTTGTTCTATTTCAAATATTTCTTCTTTAGTTTTAGCATTTTTATTTTTATCAGTAAGATATTCTAATTCTTCTTTAAAATAAGATAATTCAGATAAATTTCTATCTATCATTCTAATTAAAATTAAAGATACTTCTTGTTCTTTTCTACTATTATTTAATCTTTTTGTTTTAAATTTAAAAGATGAGACTGACTTTTTCTTTATTTTATTATTAAATATAAATTTAATACGTTTAGTAGTCTTTTTATTTACAGTAATTGGTTTTACTTGTTTAGATTGATCTTTAACAACATCTAAGTCTTTTCCTTTTTGATTGGTATTAGGTTTAATATCATTATCTAGTTGAGTTTGTACTTTAGATGGTCTTTCTTTAACATCAACTTCTAGTCTTTTAACATCTATACTTTCTGTGTTCTGACCTTTATTATTCAAACTATTTTTAATAGTAGTATCTACTTCTAAAGCCTCTTCTAATTTAGGTGTTTTTTCTAAAACTGCATTATCTTCTTCAATAGTATTTTGTTCAGGAACAGCAATAAATTCACTAATTACATTACTGTTTTCTTCCACTTTATCTAAAGAAGTGCCTTTAGTATCAACACCAACTTTATTTGGTAAAACGTTTTTCTGTGATATTAATTTTTCTCTTAATTTATACAGTTCACTAGCACTCATAATATCTATTGTTTCATATGCATTTTTTTGCTCACTATATTCTTTTTCTTCATTTACTTGTGCTTGTTCTTTTACATCTATCTTTTTAGTACTCACCCTATTAACTACTTGAATAGCATTTTTAGGTGTAGTTAAAACAGCTCTTTTTAAATTAAGTTTATCTACTGCATAACCAACTCTAACAACCATAGAAGAAGGTTCTACTTTCTCACTAATATTCTTTAGTATCTGTTCTAACTCTTTTTGTTCCTGTTCTTTTTTCTTTATTTTATTATTTCTTCTTCTAATAAAAAAAGCTTTTATTTTATCTAAAAGGCTTCCTTTTTGACCAATCATACCTAACACCCTCTATATATCTAAATTATGATAAACCTCTTGAACATCATCTATATCTTCTAAAGTTTCAATTAAATTCATAACTTTCTCTGTTTGTTCTTCATCCAAACTAATTGTATTATTAGCAAGGAATGTAACCTCAGATGCGATAAACTCTGTAACACCTAAATCTTCAATTTTCTTTTTAACATCAAAGAAATTATCACTAGTAGTTATAATTTCATAACTATCATCATTTACTTTAAAATCAATCGCACCAGCATCAAGTGCCGCTTCCATAACTTTATCTTCATCAATAGTATTTTCAATTATAATTAATCCTTTTCTTTCAAATAAATAACTAACACTACCATCTGTACCTAAATTACCATTTTTCTTAGTAAAAGCACTTCTAATCATTGGTGCAGTTCTATTTCTATTATCAGTTAAACAATCTATCATAATGGCAACTCCAAATGGACCATATCCTTCATATCTAACTGCCTCATAAGATTCACCATCTTTTGAACCCTTTGCCTTTTCTATTGCACGCTCAATATTTGAGTTAGGCATATTAGCACTTTTTGCTTTATCAATAACCATTCTTAAACTTGGATTATTATTAGGATCTGGATCTCCTGATTTAGCAGCAACAAATAATTCTTTTGCTAACTTTTGAAATATTTTACTACGTTCAGCATCAATCGCACCTTTTTTTCTTTTAATTGTTGACCATTTACTATGTCCTGACATAATTACACCCTTTCTTTGTTTTTTATACTCATTTCATATATATTATCATAAGTTTTAATTTATTTCAATAAATACTGTATTGCTAGTGGCCCAAGTAACATAAGTAACATAAGAGGTATATAAAATACAACCGATATTACACTTACCTTAGTTGGAATCTTAGACATTACTTCCCTTGTTTCCATTATTCTTTTATCATTTAAGAAATCTATTTGGTTATACATAGTTTCAACTACACTATTACCAAATATATTTGATTGAGATATATTTAATATAATGTTATTTACAACCTCAGATGGAATCCTTTTTTTCATATCATCAAGCGCTTCAGTTAAAGATTTACCAAATTTAATTTCATATAAAGTTTTTTCAAATTCATAAGATAATTCAGAATGAATATTCTCAACAGTTATTTCTAGTGCACCTATTAAATTACGTCTTGATTCTAATGTAAGAGTAAGTATTTCGAAGAAATTAAGTGCCTCATAATCTAATTTTTTAGCACGTAGTTTTATTCTTCTAGTAAGAAAGTAATAATAATATAAATTATAAAATATTATTGCTGATAATGGACCATAAATATAACCTCTATCAGATAATATTAATACTGCTAAAAATACAGCACATGTTAATATTACTCTTACTGTTAGAAATTTAATAGGATCTCCAACATAATTACTTCCTAACAAATTCATTTTATCTATCGTTTTATTAATCAATTTATCACTAAATATCTTTATATCTCTTTTTGTCTTCTTAACAGCCATATTATCACATCCTAACATCCATAACTTTTTTTATAACAATTATATATACTATATATATTGCAAGAATCATAAACAATATAACAACTCCAGCAGTCGATGTAAATAATGGATAGAAATATTCTGGATTTATAATAAAAATAAGTATGCATAATGCTACTGGAATAAACAATAATATTTTAAATATAGCCCTAGCAGCAGCAGTTAAACTCTTAAGTTCTGCTTTTAATTTTTGTTGATTAAAGAAATACTTTTCTATTGAATTAAATACTTTAACTATATTACCACCTGTTTGATTTAATATAGTTAGGGAAGATGCGATATAAGATGCTTGAGGAGACGCAATTCTTCTAGCAAATCTGCCAAATACAACTTCAACACTAAGGCCATAACTAAGATCAAAATATATTTTTCTAAACTCATCACTTATTGGGCCAGTTAACTCATCCTTAACTATTCCAACTGCTTGTACTATAGTTCTACCAGATTTAAAAGCATTATTAATTATAATTACTGCCTTAAGTAAATCCTCTTCAACTTGTTTTTTTCTTAATCTATTATTATAAATATAAAATAAATTAGGTGCAAAAAAACCACACACTAATACAATAAATAAATCACCCATACTTATCATTGTTCCTCTAAATATATCAAATATTATAAGTATTATAACTCCTATAATAGCAGATATTACTTTATTAGAAATTAAATCAAGTGAAGTAGTTTCATAATCACTACTATAATCAATATATTTCTCATATCTTTTAGAATATTTAGATATAAATACAGACTTAGATAATATATTAGTTATTTTCTTTCTAAAATTTTTAAATGAATTACCTATTATTTCATAAATAGATACACTATCATTAGTAATAGGTTCTAATGAGTATTTTGCTATTCTTTTTTCTTTTTTAGTTGTATTATTAAACCTAATTAAAATAACTAAAAATATAAATGCAACTAGTATTAATATATATTGAATACAAGTAAATATATATTCATTCATTATTAATCCCTCCTACTCAAAAATATCGTCTATATCATTAATTCCTCTATCAACTATTTTTTTATAAACATCAGGTACCCTATTATATAAGATAAATTCCCCTATTACTTCTCTATTACTAGTTACACCTGTTTGATTAAATGCAAAAATATCTTTTAAAACTATTTTATCATCTTTAAAACCAACGACTTCAGAAATACCTGTAACCTTACGTTTTCCATCAGACAATCTTGAAATATTTACAACTATATCAATTGCATGTTCAATATACCCACGTATTGCTTTAACCGGAATATCAATACCTGCCATTAAAATCATAGTTTCTAGCCTGTCTAAGGCATCCTCTGCACTATTAGCGTGCATTGTAGTCATACTACCTTCATGCCCTGTATTCATCGCCTGTAACATATCAAACGCCTCTTTACCACGAACTTCACCAACAATTATTCTATCAGGTCTCATACGAAGAGAATTTATTACTAAATCCCTTATAGTAACTTCACCTTCACCTTCATAATTTACAGTCCTAGTTTCCAAAGAAATTACATGCTCTTGTCTAAGTTTTAATTCAGCCGCATCTTCTATAGTTATAATACGTTCATTATGATCTATAAATGAAGACATAACATTAAGTAAAGATGTTTTACCAGCACCAGTACCACCACAAACTAAAATATTTAATTTTGCCTTAACAGATGCCTCTAAAAATCTTGCCATATATGGAGTTAAAGTACCCATTCTTATTAAATCTTCAATATCATCTATATTTTCTTTAAACTTTCTAATTGTTAGAACTGGTCCCTTTAAAGATAATGGTGGTATTACTGCATTTAATCTTGAACCATCCTTTAACCTAGCATCTACCATAGGACTAGATGTATCAATAGTTCTACCATATGGTTGTACCATTCTTTGAATAGTCCTTATTATATGATCGTCATTTATAAAAGAAACTGATTCATCTTTTATAATTCTACCATCTATTTCAATATATATTTGATCTATTCCATTAACCATTATTTCAGTTACATTTTTATCTTCCAAAAGTTCAGTTATTGGTCCATATCCATGAATTTCATTTTCAATTAAGTTAAATATATGTCTACGTTCTAAAGAGTTTAAATCATATCCCTGTATACTAGCGTCTATCTCATCATTTATATATTTACTTAAAAGTTTATCAGTAGGTACTTTATTATCTATTATATTTTGGATTATCTTACTTCTTAATTCATCAAGTAATCTCTTATTTTTAAATACTTCATAATCTTTAAGTTCCTTATTATCAAAATCTTTTTGTTTATATTCAAAATATTCTACCAAACTCTTCTTAGCCATTATTTATCCGCTCCCTTTTTACTACCTTCACCTATTAAATCACGAGCCATATTAGTAAATTTAGATAATTCCTTTTTACCAATTGCTCTAGGATTATCCAATGTAACAATTTTACCCCTAGAGATAAAATTATCTATATTTTTAATATAAAAAGAACTAGATAAAGTATAATCAACACCTGATTTTATAATAAATTTTATATCATAATCAGTATAATAGTTTTTATAAGGTAATAAAGAATTATTTAATAATATTTTATAATCTTTATTTTCAGCATCTTTAAATATAGACATTACAGACTTAGTATTTTTTAAATCTAATAAATCATTAGTTATTATAAATAAAGTCATATCACTTCTATCTAATACTAGAAGTTTACATTCCCCTAAATCATGAGAAGTATCTACTAATATTACATCATATAAAAGAGAAACTTGTTGTAAAATTAAATCTATATATCTTGCTTCTATTTTATTACCATATCTAGGATCACGACATGCACTTAATACATGAATATTTTCATCATAAACACAAATATAGTCGTTTATATGCTTATATCTATTATTACTAAAATCCTCTGTTAAATGATAGATACTTTTATTACCATCAACATTTAAACTAGCAGCAATTCCACCAAAAAACAAATCTAAATCTATTATTAATACTTTTTTGCCTAATTTTTCATATACACCAGCTAGATTAGTAGTAATAAATGTTTTACCAACTCCACCTTTATTAGAAGTAACACATATAATTTTAGCTTTCTCTTTTTTCATACCTTTATCTCCTTATTTTCTCTTATAAATAACTCTGTCATTATCTATAATAACATCATAACTAGAATTAATTTCATAAGTATCTATACCAATAATCTTACCAAAAATACTATTAGTATTTTTACTTATAGTAATATCTATTTTAGTATCTGTTATGTTAAACTCTGTAATAAAAACACTTTTATCATTTTTAAGTATTAAATCAAGTACACCATCATAAACACCAATATTATCCTTATTTTCATATGTATATTTAGATAAGAGTTGATTCAAGTTATCAAGTTTATTCTTATCCCCTGTTATAATCATATTTTCTAAGAAGAATGCTACTAAGAAAAATATTATTGGAACCATTATTATAAATAATACTAAGACTTGACCCTTATTACTCAGTAGTTTCATCATATATCACTCTACTTACTTTTATTTCATATGGATTATCTAAAATTAAATTAAAACCAGGTGCGATTAAATTTATTTTTTGAGACAAAGTTATAGTTTTATAGTTACCAAAATTAGATACATTAACTGTTACTTTATTGCCTAACATATTAGTTATACTACCATCACTATTATTTTCCATCATAAATATAACATCATTTAAACTATTTTCTAATTTATTTTTAGAATAAATTATTCTTCCAAAATCAATGACATAAAATAGTATGAGTAAGAAAACTGGTAAAATTATAACAAATTCAACTAAAGTCTGTCCCTTTTTATTCATTAAATCAGCCCCTATTATCATTTAAAATTATAACATATATAGACAAAAAAGCCAATATTTTAATACATATATATAAATCTTATACATACTAGAGTTTTATTTATTATTTTTTTGTTTAACATTCTAAATTTATGGACCTTATTTATTAACATAATTACCACGATTTTAGTTAGCATGTTGTAAATACACTTTTTTACTTTCTTAAAGGGACTTTACCGTTATATAAAAAAAGCCCATAAAGGCTAAAATATTATTAATATAAATTAAGTAAAAAATCATATAAAACTTGAGGAGTAATTTGAAAAAAGAACAAAATTAACAATGCAACTCCCAAAAAAGGACCATATGGAATCAAATGTTCTTTCTTTGTAATCATAGAAACAATCGCTATTGGAAAAGCAATTAAAGAACCTAAAAATATATTACATACACTCATTATAGGCCCTATACTCATACCAATAACAAACATTAATTTTATATCCCCACCACCAAGAGATTCCCTTTTAAAAATAAAATCACCTATTAGTTTTATTAAAAACATAACACCAAAAGATATAAGCCCATATAATAAACTAACAAATGCTTCACTTATTCCTAAAAAGCATTTAGATATAAATATTAATATTATACTTACAATTATAATCTGGTCAGGTATTATCATATATTTTATATCACTTACAAATATTATTACTACAAGTGAAACTAATACTAAAGATATAAAAAGGTTAACACTGATACCAAATTTCAAATAGGAAAAACCAAATAAAATACCTGTTAACAACTCAATAATAGGATATTGAATTGAAATCTTACTCTTACAACTTTTACATTTACCTAATTGAAAAATATAAGAAAGGACTGGTATTAATTCTAAAGGTCCTAACTTATGATTACATTTAGGGCAATGGGATGAAGGAAAAGCAATGGACATATTATTAGGTAATCTATATCCAACTACATTATAAAAAGATCCTAAAATAAGCCCCAATACTACAAAAAATATTAAATACAAAACCTCCATTACTACTCCTCCAAACTAAATTTGTATTCCCTCATATAGACTAAACATCGGAATAACTACTGATAATAATATTACACCAACTGCAACTGCAAGTAAACAAATTACTATAGGTTCAATTAAAGATTTAATAGATGTTACAAGTGCTGTTTGTTGATCTTGATAATAATCTGCAACTTTTTCCATCATAACACCTAACTGACCAGTTCTCTCACCAGTAACTAACATTTCGTATGCGATTGTAGGGAAAGCCCAATGGTCTTTAAATGCAACAGATATTGATTCACCACGTGCTAGATTAGCAACTGCATCAAAAATTAACATCTTATAAACCTCATTACTAGTAATTTTACTAAGTACTTCCATACTATCAGTAATAAATACATTATGTTTTAATAATGATGAGAAAGTTTTAGTAAACATTGTAACCTCATTATAAATAAGAACTTTGTTTATAATAGGAAGATGCATAAGCAACCACTGTATAGTTGTTCTAAATGCCTTAATTTTATGATAAGCAAAAACAAATAAACCAACAACAACGACAATTGCTGCAACTACAAATAATATATTCGCCTGTAAAAAGTCACTTATATTAATGATTACTTGGGTAATACCAGGTATTGGTATATCTTGGTCATTATATATTCTTACAAATTGAGGTATTACATATAGCATCATAAATGTAAGAACTATGATAACCATTACTAATATTACTGAAGGATAAGTAAGTGCTGAAATCAACTGCTTACGTGTTTTTTCAGCAGAACTATAATACCCAGACATATCATCTAAGGTTTCTACAAGTTCACCTGTCATTTCAGATGCTTTAAGCATATTTATTAATAATTTTGGAAATACATTTCCTTGCTTATTTAGTGCCTCACTAAAGGTCTCACCCATTGTAAGTTCATATATTATTGACTGATATGTTTTTTGTCTACCATTACTAGTTATTTGCTTAGATAATATTTTCATCGCATCTGTTAAAGGTATACCAGAACGCACATAAGTAGCAAGTTGAGTTAGGAAAAATATTAAATCCTTATTCTTCATTTTACTTCCGCTACCTCTTTGACCAAATGCAAAGTTTATAAATGAAGAAGTTTTTATAGAATAAACTTCATATCCTTCACTATATAAAAACGAATGTACATCAACCTTAGAAAAAGCATCAAAATATCCAGTAATAATTTTACCATCTGGATTTTTAGCAACATATTTATATGTATTCTTCTTATTACTTCTATTAGCGTCTTCACTATTAAAATCTATTAATAATACTTCCCTTTTTAACTCTCTTTTATTTCTTATATTTTTAGCGATACTATTATTATATATAAGTTTAGAAAATCCCCTTTTTATTTTACCACCAAAAATTTTAAATCCAGCACCAACATTTATAAAGAAGTATTTAATAGATGTTCCTATACTTACAAAGAAATTTTTTAAAGACTTTCCAATTGTAGAGAAGAATAATCCTAATCCACTTATTATAAAAGATAATAATTTATATATTGATTTAAATAACAACACAAAGGGAAACAACATTCCCATAATTGACCATTTTATTATACAAAATATTGCATAGAAAAAAGCCACAACACCCTTATAAAACCAAACAAATGGTCTAAATAATGTACCTACCATAATAGATACACCTCCCACCTCTTCTATTCTTAATATTACACTATAATAAAGTATAACATACTTTAAAAAATTTTTAAACATTTTTTTTAATCAAACATATAATATTTTGAGGGGAGGAGTAGATTTGTTCCCAGGACGAGGTATGATGGCATTCCCTATGAGGGGATATTCATTAGGAATACCAAAATTAAATTTTAATTGGGCAAGTTTCTTAACAAATGCAGGTAAAACATTAAATGTAGTTAATCAAGCAATACCAGTTTTTTATCAAATAGGGCCAATATATAAAAATGTAAAAACAATGTTTAGAGTAGCAAATGAATTTAGAAAACCAGATGAAATAGTAGAACAAGATGTACCAAAGGAAGAAGAAAAAGAAGTTGTTGTAGAAAAAGAATTGAGAAACCCTGTATTTTTTAAATAAAGACTTAGCGATTATTAATTATAACAAAAACACCTTAAAGGTGCTTTTTTAATATATTTATATCAGATAATATTGATTCTTTTTTATCATTATATATATCAGGTAAATTATCATATATTCTTAACTTTTTATCTAAAATATTTTTATAATATTGATAAATAACTTTACTACTTTTATTTATAAGTATAGGTCCTAATAAAAGTTCTTGGTATGTATACTTCTTAATACCCCTCTTTAACTTTAATATAGGATAAAACTTACCGTTTTCTAAAACTACATCCTCATCATATATATAAAAACCTATTTTTTCAAGATTAGATCTTATATAAAACTCACTAGAATTTGGTGAAAGTATAATACTATCTACATACTCTAATTTTTCTTTTCCATTAATTAATATTTCAATTTGTGTATGCGCTCCTAATCCAGCAATAACAATTGTATTTATTTCATTTTTATCAATTACATCAAGACCATTTCCTACCCTTAAGCAAATTTTTGCCTCAGGTACTTCTCTATTAATATTTTTTCTTGCAAAGGACAATGCATTACAACTAATATCACTAGATATTACACTTATATTTCTATTTTGTCTTATAAGCTCTATGCCTAAATATCCATGATCACATCCTATATCTATTACTTTAGAATTATCATCTACAAGACTAGATATTTTTTTTATTCTCTCCATTAGTCTGTTAAGAAATCCTTTAGTTTTCTACTTCTAGAAGGATGGCGTAATTTTCTTAATGCTTTAGCCTCGATTTGTCTTATTCTCTCACGAGTTACGTTAAATATTTGACCAACTTCCTCTAATGTTCTTTGATGACCATCATCAAGCCCAAAACGAAGACGTAACACTTGTTCTTCTCTTTCAGTTAAAGTATATAATACTTCAGATATTTCATCTTTTAACATCTCATTAGTAGCATATTCTTCAGGACTCATACTTCTTTCATCTTTTATAAAGTCAACTAAATGAGAATCATCCTCTTCTCCTATTGGAGTTTCAAGTGAAACTGGTTCTTGACTAATTTTATATATTTCACGTATTTTTTCTAAAGATAAATTCATCTTTTTAGCAAGTTCTTCCTCTGTTGGCTCACGATTTAATTCAAGAGTCATTTGGCGTTGAATACGTGCTAGTTTATTTATTGTTTCAACCATATGAACTGGTACACGAATAGTACGTGCTTGATCAGCAATTGCTCTTGTTATAGCTTGTCTAATCCACCATGTAGCATATGTTGAAAACTTATATCCTTTAGAAGCATCAAATTTATCTACTGCCTTCATAAGACCGATGTTTCCTTCTTGAATTAAATCAAGAAATAACATACCACGTCCAACATACCTTTTAGCAATACTAACTACTAAACGTAAATTTGCCTCAGCCAATCTATTCTTAGCAGCCTCATCACCATTTACTACTCTTTCAGATAATTCTAATTCCTCTTCCAAAGATAATAAACTTATTTTTCCAATTTCCTTTAAATACATTCTAACTGGGTCATTAATCTTTACATCTTTAGGTAATGTTATATCTTCTAATACTAATTCACTACCATCATCACCTGGTTCTTCCTCAACATCCTCTGATACAACATCAATTCCATTTTCACTAAATGAATTATATAAATCATCAAGTGAATCAGCATCAAGTTCCAACCCCTTTAACGCTTTAGCAAGTTCTTCATATGTGATATATCCTTGTTTCTTACCCTTTTTAATTAATTCTTGTTTTCTTTCCTCATAAGTTTTTATTTCTTTTACCATAAATTACAACTCCCTCTTCTTTAATTCAACTATTTTATTTAATATTTCAGCTTTTTTTGTAATATCTAATTCTTGTTTTAATAAATCATTCAATCGATTAATTTCTTTCTCAATTGTTTCCATCTTTAATATTTCAATACAATCATCTAACTCTTCTCTATTATATTTTTCTTGATAATTCATACTTTCTATATCAAGTACTAAATCTATCAACTCTTTTTTATCTTCTAATTTAGTTATTAAACTAGCACTGCTTATTGTACCATAGTTTTTGTAAAAGTAAAGTATTTCGTTTGCTAAATTTCTATATAAATTATTAGAAAACATAACATTTCTATTTTGATACATAAGTATTATATCGATATCATTTAGCATATAATATAATAATTTATAACTAGCCTTATCATATTTATTTTTGATATGAACTGATGATGATATGACATTTTCTTTTAATTTAGTAGGACTTTTATTTAATCTAGAAGTAATTATACTCTTATCTATCCCTAAATCTAAACTTATTTTATCTATTGTTATATCGCGCATTACTTGATCTTGCATTTCATTAAGTTCAACAATAACATCATTTACATAATTAGATAAATCTTGTATTTTAGTTATATCACGATTATTTTTTAAATAGTTAAGTTTAAATTCTATAAAGGATATTGGATTATCCATTACTTTTTTAAAACTTTCAGCACCATATTTTATTATATATTCATCTGGATCATAGTTATCAGGTAATCTAACTACTTTAGGTGTAATGCCATTTTTCATCAAAATATTACCACATGAATAAGTTGCCTTTTCACCAGCAGAATCACCATCAAATAAAAGAATAATATTTGTACTTAATTTTTTTAAATGTTTTACATGCTCACTAGTAAAAGCAGTCCCCATAGTTGCAACTACACTTTTAAATCCAGCAATATGACATCTTATTACATCAAAGAATCCTTCAGTAATTATTACATATTTATCTTTTAAAGCATATTCACGTGCCTTATAATAATTGTATAATAGATTCCCCTTTTTAAAATATGAAGTTTCTTTAGTATTTATATATTTAGAAGTTACTTCACCATTAAATATTCTTCCAGAGCACGCTACTACTTTATTATCATAATCACATATAGGAAACATTATACGATTAAAGAAAAAATCTTTATATCCATAATCACTTTTTACCGTAATTCCCATGTCAATTAATATATCATATGAGAAATCCTTACTTACTAACATTTTAGTAACTACATCCTCATTAGGCGAGAATCCAATTCTAAATTCTTTAATAACCTCATCAGTTATATTTCTATCATTAAGATATTTTAATGCATCTCTACCTTTATTAGTAAAAAGACTGTTTTCATAAAACTTAGTAATTATTTCATAACACTCAAAAATAGGATTATTTTTTTTCTTTATCACAGTATTGATTTTAGTATCAATTCCAACTTTATCTCCTAAAAGTTTTAATGCCTCTTTAAAAGAGATATGTTCATAATCCATTACAAAATTAAACACATTCCCTCCTGCTCCACACGAGAAACACTTATATATTTGTTTATCAGGCGAAACAAACATTGAGGGGTTAGAATCATCATGAAATGGGCATATACAAACATAATTCTTACCACTTTTATTAAGAGAAATATAGTTTCCAATAATATCTACAATATTAGTTTTTCTTCTAATTTCTTCTACTATGTCTATTTTTACATCATCCATAAAAATGCACCCTAATTATATATTCTACATTTATTGGCAATTTTCCTTCTTTTTTTTTAAACTTTTAAAAATTTATTATACCCAAATGTTCTAAAACTATTTTAATTCCAATTAAAATTAATACAATTCCACCAAACAAACATGCTTTTGATTGATATTTTTTACCACAAATATTTCCTATTTTAACTCCTATTACAGACAATATAAATGTAGTCACACCTATTATTATAACTGATATTATTAATGATACATCTAAAAATGCAAACGTAACTCCAACTGCTAAAGCATCCAAACTAGTTGCTATTGAAAGAACTAACATAGTTTTAAAACCAATCGAATCATCTAATCTAGTATCTTCCTTAGATAGTGCTTCTCTTATCATATTTATTCCTATTATAGACAAAAGTACTAAAGTAATCCAATGGTCGATAACTTCTATTTTTTCATGGAAACTAAATCCAAACAAATACCCAAGCGTAGGCATTAACGCCTGAAATCCACCAAAATAAAGTCCAATTATACACATAGTTTTAATATCAATTTTTTTAATAGATAATCCCTTACATACTGCAATTGCAAATGCATCCATTCCAAGACTAATGGCTATAATTATTAACTCTGGTAGTCCCATATTTTCACCTCTAATTAAATATATTTTTATTTTACATAATAATTACTAATATACATATAATATTAAAAACGAAGGAGGATATATGTCATATAAAAAATTAACTATATTAAATATAGTATTAGTATTTTTAATAAGTTTTTTAAGTCATTTCATGTATGATTTTTTACCAAATAATTTAACCGCTGTATTTTTTCCTACAAATGAAAGTATATTTGAACATCTAAAAATGGCATTTACTACTTATATTATTACATTAATAATTGATTATATAATTTTAAAACTAAAAAAAGAAAAATTTGATAATCTAGTAATAAGTGTATTTATAAGTGCAATTACAACAGTAATATTACTTGCAATTATATATCCAATAATTTTTAATGCTATAGGCGAAAATATGTTTATAACACTTATTGTATATTTAATTACAATAATAATTGGTAATATATTTGGCTATAAAACACTTAAAACAAAAGATTTACATTTACAAGAAACTGGGATAATATCTTTCATAATAATAGTTATAATATTTGGATTACTAACATTCTACCCATTAAAGGTTAAAACATACTTTTATGACTACGCAAATAATCACTATGGAATAAAATAATATTTATTAACTAAAAAGCCACCATTGGTGGTTTTAATTTATACTTATATAAAAAAATTATAGAATGAGATATTAAGTTTTTTCTATCATATCAAACATCCACTCAACAAACGAGCGTATTCGCTTTAAAAATTCATAATGAGATATTCCTGCTCGCTTTGAATCTATTAAAATTTGACGAGTCATATCAAGTTCTTTTTCAAAGCCATTAGTATATTTATATAACTTATCTAGCACATCCATTTTTTCAAATGATTCAAATTTATTTTGCGACATTAAAAAATATGCACCTTCAATAACAACAAAATATCTTGCATACTTTCTTGCTGCATAATATGTATCATTAGGGACCTCATCCACACACATAGGTTGTTTATCATCTAATGCCTGTTTAAAACATTCCCTAGCAAAGTCTAGTCTACTTTTTGCCAATTTAACATTTGGCTCAAATTTTTCACACCCAACAATATCATCCAATTCCTTTACTATATCTTTTCCAAAATAAAGCATAGAATTATATTTAAGTATAAATCTTGCAAACTTATCATTTTCTAAATCTCCTAAAGAATGAACGGAAAAATGAATCCCATTTATAATAGGATATTTTTGTTGCAATCTCTGTTCCATTATTTCTATATACTTCTTATCTTTATGCTTTAATTTACAAGAAATAACAATATAAAAATCTAAATCTGACACATAAGGAATAGCATCACCTTTTGCTATACTTCCATGTAAATATATAGTAAGTAGTTTTTCATCAAAATATTTTTCACAATACAATACTGCATCTTTAACTAAGGGCCTAAATTCACTTTGCATATTACACTACACCTCAAACACTTTTAAAATATAATTTATATACTAAATTTTAAAATAATCATAACTTAACTAGTACTACGGTAATAATAACAAATTTATAACACTATCTTATTTTAAAGATTCTATTTCTTCTTTTGTTAAAGAAGTATATAACATTATTTTTTCTATATCTTCCCCTGCTTTTAACATAATTCTTGCTATTGACTGCTTTTCTTGTCTTTCTCCTTCAACTATGCC
>CAOKET010000012.1 GCA_948467605.1 uncultured Mycoplasmatota bacterium
TATTGCTTTTTTTTAGCATTATTTCTTTAAATGGTCTATCGTATTTACATGTATAAAATTTATTATTATCTGTATTATTACTCATCTAATACCTCCTTAGAGGTAAGTATATATGATTAGTTATACTTAAGTAAAATGACATATTTTTATTATATTATAAAAAGATATAACCAATTTTTATTTTCTATTAGTCATATCTTTTATTTTTGTTATTACATATATTTTATTTTATAAGGTTTGTAGTTTTTTTATTTTTTTAAATTAAATCCTTTTATTCTAAAACAGCCTTTATTCTTCTAACACCAGCACTAGATGCTTCCTCTTTAATTATTTTAAAATAACCTAATTCACTAGTATTTTTAACATGTGGCCCCCCACATAATTCATGTGATACATCTCCAATACTGTATACTGTAACAATATCAGGATATTTTTCTATAAACATGCATTCTGCACCAGATGAAACAGCATCTTCCTTACTCATTTCTTTAACTGTTACATTAAGTCCATCATTTATCCAAGAATTAACCAATTCTTCTGTTTTAATCTTTTCTTCATCTGTTAACTTATGATCACAAGAAAAATCAAAGCGCATTCTTTCACTTGTAATATTACTTCCCTTTTGATGAACATCTTTACTAACCACTATTTTTAAAGCAGCATTTAGTAGGTGAGTTGCAGTATGATATTTAACTTCCATATCACCAGTACTTGCAAGACCACCTTTAAACTTTTGGCTAGATCCTGCTCTTGACAATTCTTGGTGTGCCTTAAATTTTTCTTTAAATCCATCTACATCTACATCTAAATTTAATTCATCTGCAAGTTCGCAAGTAAGTTCAATTGGAAAACCATAAGTATCATATAAATGAAAAGCAGTTAAACCATCTATAGCTCTATTATTCTTAGTTACCTTCTCAAACTCTTTTAGACCTTTTTCAAGAGTACGATTGAATTTATTTTTTTCAAGTCTTAATACTTCTAATACAACATCCTTATTTGCATCAAGTTCACTGTAGTATGAAGAATACTTATTTATTATAATTAACGCTAATCGTTCTTCCCAATTACTATTTATATCAATATTTAATCTTCTAGCATGTCTTATTGCCCTTCTAATTAATCTTCTTAAAATATATCCCTGATCTGTATTAGATGGCTTAATCATAGAATTATCAGCACTTATAAATACCGCTGTTCTTATATGATCTGCAATAATTCTCATACTTACTTCATTACCCTCATATTTTAAACCAGAAATACTTTCAATTTCATTAATTACATCTTTCCAAATACTAGATTTATAATTATCATCTACACCTTCAATAACTGCAGTAATTCTCTCAAATCCCATGCCAGTATCAACATTCTTTTTAGGAAGTTCCGAGTATTTTCCACTCTCATCTTTATAAAACTCCATAAATACATTATTCCATATTTCAACCCATCTATCATCATTAGGATCAAATACTTCAGGTATAGAATCATTACTTCTAAAATAAAATATTTCTGTATCAGGTCCACAAGGACCTACCTCACCTGCAATCCAAAAATTATCCTCTTTTTCTAAATATGCTAACCTTTTTTCACTTATTCCTAAACTCTTCCATACACCAGCAGACACTTCATCTCTAGGAATATCATTATCACCAGCAAATACAGTAACTGCCAGTTTTTCAACTGGTATATTAAGAACCTTAGTTAAAAATTCAAAACTGTAATTAATAGATTCCTCTTTAAAGTAGTCACCTAAAGACCAGTTACCTAACATTTCAAAAAATGTGTGATGAGTTTTATCCCCTACCTCATCCAAATCATTAGTTCTAATACACTTTTGATAATCACATAATCTTTTGCCATATGGATGATCCTGCCCAATTAAATATGGAATTAATGGCTGCATACCTGCTGTATTAAAAAGTACTGATGGATCATTTTCTGGTACAACAGGAGCGCTTGGTATTTGTTTGTGACCTTTACTTTTAAAGTAATCTATATATAAATCTTTTATGCTCATTTTCTACCTCTTCTATCATTTTAATTATTTTTTCCCTTAAATCTTCAATCGAACTATCATTCTGAATAATGTAATTATAAGAATCATAATCATTTAAATCGTTTTCTGTTGAGTGATTTTTCTCACTTTCACTTAAACAATTATCAAAATTTGGTCTTCTAACACCAATATCAATTACATCATCAAAAGTTTCTTTAATTGTTGTTATTTCAGTCTTAAGTCTAGCATCACTAATAATAATTACATCAAAATAGTAAGAATATACTTTTATATCTCCTATCATTCTTTCTATAAAAAACATAGGATTTATCTTATTTCTAATTATTTCTGTACCAAGGGTTTGAAGAAGTGTCCTAGGTTTAGTATCATCATTACCATCCCAGTCAGATATTCTTTTAGCATATTCTTTAATATACTGTCCATATGCAAGATTTATTACTTTTTTTCCACCTTTTTCATAATATTCTTTTATTATCTCAGTAGTTGTATCTTTACCACTTCTTGCTTTTCCACTAATTACATATATTTTAGGATTTTTAAGTTCTATATTCATTTTATCTCCACCTCAGATGCTTCTTTTTCATCCTTTAATGAAAAAAAGTGAAATTTACTATCTACATAAGTAAATATTATTTTAAGACACGCTATTACAGGAGTTGCAATTACCATTCCAATAATACCAAAGAAATGTTGAAAAATTAATAACCCAACAATAATAGTTACAGGATGAAGTTTCATAGTCTTGCTCATAATTACAGGTTGTAACACAAAACTCTCTAACATTTGTGCAACAAATACAACTACTAATGTAAATATTCCAGTATCAACTCCACCTGCAAGTCCAACAATAACTGCAATCGCACCACCAATCCATGGACCAATGTATGGAATTAAATCCGTAATTCCACATATAAATCCAAATAATAAAGGTGCCTTTAAACCAGCAATAGAAAAACCAATACTACAAACTACAAATATTAGTGTTGCCAAAATACCAATACCCATAACATAATTTCTTAAAGAAGTATTTATTTTAGTACCAACATCAGATATTTCAAGTTTAAATCTATCTGGAATAAATGCAAGTAATGTTCTACTAACATCATTAAAGTTAAATAACATATAAAATCCAATAATAAGACCAAATGCAAATGTTCCAAGAGAAGAAAATGCATCTTTTGCTATATTAACTGCTTTAACTGGAAGATTAGTTGATAAGTTAAAGCCAAATTCAGAAATAGAATTAAATAACTCCTCTTTATTTATAAACTTAAGTGCCTCATTATTAAGTACACCATCCAACCACTTTTGAACTGATATTATTATTTTCGGTATACTTGCAACCAAATCATTTACTTGATCTAATATTAATGGTACTAAAGCCCAAATAATAAAATATATTATTATAATTAAAGCCAAATATACAATAGAAGTACCAATAACCCTATTTACACCTCTTTTTTGCAACTTAGTAATTAAAGGTTCCAATAGCCAAGCAATTATTATACCAATAAATAATGGAGATAAAATTTTTGCTAATGATAATAAAAAACTAACTATTTTAAGTTCCTTACAAATAAGCATTAAAGCATATATACCAATTAAAAACATAAATATATAAACTATTTTTAATATCTTTTTAGTTAAAGTAAGCACATCATTAACTTTTTCAGCACTTACCTTATCATCTTTTCTGTTAAACATAAAACCCATCCTTTCAATAAATATATTATAACATTTTACAAATCAATTATATATGGAAAATCATCATTAGTAAATGGAAAAATCCAGAAATTTGAATCATTTATATTATAATATCTAATAATACTCTCATTTAAATATGTATAATATATATTATAACCTAAATAATCCGTATAAAAATTATTCCAAGTATATATTTCAGTCTTCTTAGGAATTTCTAATAAATAAATATTATCTGCTTTAGATAACAATTTACTTTGATTATAATCATGAATCATTTTATTAAATCTATAACCACTATATAAATCAAAAAAATTATAAAGTAATATTAATAATATAGTAGTAAGTAATATATAATAGAAATTTATTCCCTTATTTCTAAAAACAAAATATAAAACAAAAAATACAATTCCAATCCAAATATTAATGAATAATAAAGTTGATAAAACAGATAAAATAAAAGATTTTTTATCATCTGATAAATAAATTATTAACAAAAATATTGATATTAAAAATGGAAAACAATATCTAAATCCAACATACCTTAAACTAATAACAGGTAAAATAGATGAAACCATAGTTGATATAAATATATATATCATATATTTATTTTTTTTCATAAATATTTTAAATAGACAAAAAATTATAGATATAATGTATAGTAAAAAATATATTAAAGAAAATGATATTAAAACATAATTATAAAGTTGTGGTGTAACAAAACAATGAAAACAATCATATAAAAAAGATAAATAGGTTTCAATAAGACCAAAATAGTTACTTAAAAAATATATATTTCCAAATAATATAATAATCATAGGTAAATAATATTTTTTCTTAAAATCAAGCATTTTAAAAGATACTAAAAACGAGAAAAAGCATAAGTATAAACCACATACATTTTTATCTGTAAAATATCTAAAAATAGTAAACAAAGACGCATATAAATTCTTATATAATGGATACTCTATAATATTATGGTTATATCTAATAATATTACCTGCTGATACATATGTTACTAAAAGCAAAATAATAGATATTAAAAATAAATATAAATAATTTAAATTTTTTTTCTTTTCAATTAAACTCTCTATAAATAGTAAGAATAATACACCAATAATAATAAAATTATATTGCTCTAAAACAAATGATATTAATAATATAATTAAAGTAAGTACTGCAAAATTCTTACTACTTAAATCTTTATAATATTTAATAAGATAATAGAAAAAATAAAATAATAAACACCCACCCCATATATATGGTATTCCAGCACTAGCCCAGTAAAGGGTTTCCCTAGATAATGCTACATTTAAGGTAATAATAAGAAAAGATATAATAAATAAAGTTGAAGAAAAATTAATTTTTCTAAACAAAGAAACAATTTTAGTAATTATATACGATAATAAAAATACAAATATTACATTTAGATATATATAAAAGTCTATTCCAAAGAAAGTTAATCCAGATATAACAACAGTATGAGTAATTATCCTATTAGACCAATTAGTTATAACATAACTAAGATTACTTATAATATACTCCAACTTATCACTAAATGTAGAAGCATCAAATTGAAATGCATAATTATAATCATCATCACAGATAACAACATTTCTCATTTGTAGAAAAAACAATAAATATACTAATATTAATAATATTATATACTTATATTTATTTAAAAAAGATAATAACTTCTTTAACATATATACCACCTATATTAAATTTTAACATTTATAATATTACATATCAATATAGTATTAGAAAAAAGGGCCACAAGGCCCTTTCTTTACATCATATTTTCTAACTTGTCTGCTTTTTTCATTAATTTATTATAAGCTTTGTTAGTTTCTTTTTTTATAGTCTTACCATATTTTTGATAAGCTAAAACTGCTCCGGCTCCTAAAGCCATCATTGCTAATCCCTTTTTCATAGATTTTTATCACCTCACTAGCTAAAAAATATGACAGGCATCTTGTGCCATTATTATTATTATCAAAAATATAACAATTATTCGTCACTAGACAACATTTCACAAAGAGATGTCTTTCTAACATAATCCTCTTCCTTAAAAACAGATGATTTAAAAACACTCTTACTTCCCAAAAGTATAAGACTATTTTTAGCACGTGTAATGCCAGTATATATCAATTTTTTATAAAGCATTCTAATATAACTACTACATATTGGCATTATTATAATATTAAACTCACTACCTTGAGATTTATGTATACTTATCGCATAAGCATGTCTTATATTAACAAAATCTTTCTGCACATAATTAACTATATTTCCATCAAAATCTACTACTATTTCATTAGTTTTATTACTAGACTCTTGCTTTGATATAACCTCAACAACAACTCCTATATCACCATTAAATACATTATCATCTGGCATATTAGTTAATTGTAATACCTTATCATTTTCACGATATATTATATCGTTAACTACTATCTCACGTTTTTCTAAACAAGGTGGATTTAAAACATCCTGTAAACTTTTATTTATATTATCAATACCATTAATTCCTTTATACATAGGAGATAAAACCTGTATGTCTTTATAAGAATATCCCTTTTCAATTGCCTTATTACATATAAGTACAAGCATGTCCTTAATATCGCCACTACCAACATCATAAAAACAAAAATCATCAGTCTTTATATCTAAATCTATATCTTTCTCATTTTTTATAGAATCTGCAAGAACTGGTATATAAGAATTATTATTCTGTCTATATAATAAATCTAAATATACAACCTCTATTATTTTAGAATTAATTATATCCTTTAAAACCTGACCTGCACCAACACTAGGAAGTTGATTATAATCACCTACTAATATAAGTTTGACATTTTTAATTAAGCCCTTTAATAAAGACTCAAATAATAATGTATCTATCATACTTACTTCATCTATTATTACAAATCTAACTTCACTTTTATTATGCTCATTAATTTGAAATGTATTTAACTCTTTATTCCATTTTAAAAATCTATGTATAGTGTACGCTGGATAAGATGTATTCTCACTCATTCTTTTAGACGCTCTACCAGTTGGTGCTAAAAGAGCAATATGTTTATTAAAGTCATTATATGTAATACCATTTATATCCATATATATATCAATTATTGCTTTTATTAATGTGGTTTTACCAGTACCAGGTCCACCAGTTATTACCAAGATATTATTCTTAAGTGCTAATTCAATTGCTTTTTTTTGATTATCATTGTATATAATGTTATTATTAGATTCAAGTACATTAATTTTATTATCGAAATTACCCTTTTTAGGTTTTAACCTAGAAGAATATTTAAGAAATTCACTAATATTCACCTCAGAATTATAATATTTAGGTAAATAATATTTATCATCAATTACAATTATTTTTTTATCAAAAGATAAAATATTAAAATAATCATTCATTGCCTCATATGAAATATCAATTCCTAATAACCTACATACTTCACCATATATTTCATCATAATAATTATATGTATTGCTTTTATTAAAACAAAGCAAATCCATAACATAACATATACACGCAAGTATTCTTCTTGAATCTCTTTCATCTATATTAAAATTACTTCTAACATCATCTATTCTTTTAAAACTAATTACATTTTCTTCTATAAGATCATATATATTATTATCAATTATTTCTAAAATATTATTTTTATACTTATTATAAAAATAAAGACACAAATTAAATTCAAACCCTAAAGAAGATAATTTCATTATTATATCTTCACTTTCATTATATGTAATTAAAATATCATGAATATATTTTGCTTTTTTTTCAGTCATTTTAGGTACTAATAACAAAGATTGATAATTATTTTTTATTACATCAAGTGTATCAGTACCAAACATATCTACTATATTGTTCGCTTGTTTTACTGTAACTTTAGGAAATAATTTTGAAGATAAAAATTCTACTATCTTTGTTTTTGTAGAAGGTGCAACTCTTTCATAACGACTAACGTTATATTGATAACCATACTTTGGATGCTCTACAAGTTCACCATAAAATATATATGTATCCCTCTCATCCAACTCCAAAAAATTCCCAGTAAAAGTTATACTTCTATTTATATATGTTTCCATATTAGAATCATTAGTTTCTATTACTTTAAAAACCCCTATTACAAACCCACTATCTGTAGAATATATTTTATTTTTATAGTTACCTTTAATATATAACTCCATGATATCACCAAACTAATTATAACACAAACATACATTTGCGTTATAAAAAAAATACACTTTTATGATAAATCTGATGTACTATTTTCATTAATATTCTTTCTTATATTAGATAAACATCTATGATAATCAATAGTAGACAAAAGTATTTGTATTATACCAAGAGCGCCCATTGCAATCAAAGCATATGCAGATAAATTCCACATTATATATTCACCAAAAAGATTATTATCTAAAATAGACATTTCCTTAAGCATAATTAATAAAAGTATTCCAAGCAATAAAGCAGTAAGTAGTATTATACCTAAAAACCTTTCAAAAAGTAATTCATCTTTTCTCTTTTGTAATTCATCATAACTCATTTTATCAATAGACTTACGTTTACTCATAATAATCTCCTCTTATTATTAATTTATATAATTATTATTTATTTGTCAATATCTATAAGCTCACCTATACATAAAGGATAACATACTTCTCTAATATATACACTACATATTTTACCAGTTATATCCTTAGTACTTTTAGTACTTACCTTAAGATAGTTTGATGTGTGGCCAATATAATTATCATCAGTTTTTACTTCAAATAAAACGTCTAGTTTTCTACCAATAAACTTCATCATATATTCTAATTCTTTTCTTTCTTTAAGAACTAGTAATTTTTTTACCCTATCAGCCTTAGTCACTTCATCAATCTGATTTTCCATACTAGCGGCTTTAGTAAAATCCCTTTTTGAATAAGGAAATACATGTAAAGAAGAAAAATTAATCTCATCTATAAACCTATACATATCCATAAAATCATTAGAATCTTCATTTGGAAATCCTACAATCACATCAGTTGTTATTGAAATATCTGGTCTTATCCCTCTAATACGTTCAATAGTTTCCTTAAAATACTCTGTATCATATTTTCTATTCATTAATTTTAATATTTTATTACTACCTGATTGAAGAGGTATATGTAAATGATCAACAATAATATTAGATTTATCCAAAAGATCAAAAAAATCATCATGTAACTCAGTTATTTCAATAGAAGAAATTCTAAGTCTTTTTAATCCAGATATTTTTACAATACTTTTTAATAAATCACAAAAATCATGACCATCATAATTATAACTACCAGTATGTATTCCAGTTAAAACTACTTCCTTATATCCATTATTAACTAGTGTTCTTATTTCACTAATAACAGATGAAAACTCCTTACATCTTATAGTACCTCTTGTATAAGGAATTATACAATATGAACAAAAATTATTACAGCCATCTTGAATCTTCACATACGCTCTATGCTTATTATCAAATTTTTCTATACTCATTTCCTCAAATTCTTGGTTTCTAGAAACATTTACTTCAACAATTTGAGTTTTATCCTTTTTAAAATTATTAATACAATCTATTATTCTAGTTTTATTATTAGTACCAAGTATTATATTAATTCTTTTATTTTTAGATAGTTCCTCATATTTTACTTGTGAAAAACAACCAACTACCACTATTATAGCATTACTATTTTTTCTAATAGCCTGATTTATAACTTTTCTAGACTTCTTATCAGCAGTATTAGTTACAGTACAAGTATTAATAACACAAACATCACAACTGCAAGAATCAGTAATTTCATATCCCTCTACTTTTAAAAGATTAGCGATTACTTCTGATTCATACGCATTTACTTTACAACCTAAAGTATATATAACAGCCTTCATACAAAACCTCCAAAAAAAAGCCCTAAGGCTTAATCTAAATTATTTCTAAAATCTTGCAAATTTTTTAAAAATGCTTCCCTTTTTTCAACACTTTCATCTTCATCAGTTACTTCTTCGATTTTTAATAAATCATCCTGTTCAGAGAACATATCTATCTTACGTGCTCCAAATACTGGAGAGATATCAATTGTTGGTCTAAACTTTTTCATAGCGTGTTTTGGTTGATCCTCATCGACGATTTTCTTACTATTAAACTCAAATACTACATCATCAATATACTCTTCTTCATTATCAGCATTAGCCTCAATTCTTGATGCTGCCTCTAATAATTCTTTATAACTTATAATAGCAGTTTTTTCTTGCTCATCCTCATAAGAATCAATATCAGTCATATCTTCTTCTAATCTAAGTTCCATTTCACGAGTAATAGATTTTATATCTAATTTTTGTAAAGCCTTGTTTACATTTTTTTCTTCTATTATTGAAGAATCATCTATACATTCAACATCATCAGGAATTTCTATTTTAGAAGCAATTTTTAATTCCTCTTTATCTAGTGAAATATCAATTATATTATTATCCTCTTCTAACCTTTCAGACTTTGCAACATTAATAAGTTCTTGAACTGGATCATCATTTTTATCATAATCATAGTCTTCATAATCATCTATATCAATTTTAGCATATTTTCTTTTTGAATCTTTATCACCTAACGACTTTACACAAGAGATAATAGAAATAATAAGTATAATAACTAATACTACTATTCCTCCCAAAATACAATATTCAATTATATTTCCATCCATAGATTCTAATAGTTTTGTAAAAAATTCCATAATCTCACTCCATTAAATCATAATTTATTATACTAGTCATATATATAGGTGCAGTTTCCGTTCTAAGGATTCTACTACCTAATGAAACAGGAATAAAGCCGTTTTCTTTTAGTATTTGCTCTTCTCCATCAGTAATTCCTCCCTCAGGACCAACTACTATTAGTATTTTATCATATTTTTTAGAATTTTGTAATATTTTTTTGATATTTATTGAATTTTTTGTAGTACTGCACACCAACTTTAAATCATATTTTAGTTTAGATAACTCGCTAACAGTAAGTATTTCTCCAATAATTGGCGCAAAATTCCTATGAGATTGCTCAGCAGACTCTTTACAAATACTAATCCACCTATTTACTTTTTTATTGTAAAGTGATTTATCTAACTTTACAACAGACCTTTCCATAATAATAGGATAATACTTATACATGCCAAGTTCAGTACACATCTTTAATACAGTATCTAATTTTTGTTCACGTATTAACCCCTGGGCAATTGAAATTTTTAAACCCAACTCATTATCAGAAACCAACTCATTCTTAATATAAACAGACATATTTTCTAAATTAATTTCACATAAATACCTATTTTTCTCATATACAACAACTATATTATCTCCTGTTTTCATTCTCATTACATTTTTTATATGATGCCAATCACTATTTTCTAATATTAAACACTCATCTAACTTATTTATTCCAAAATACTGCTGCATATAATCACCACAAATACTATTATACATAAACTTTTGAAACTTTCACCAAAAACATTAAAAAGGTTTACAAAAAAAGATATAAATACTTATATCTAATTTTTATCTAATATTTCTTTTATTATTAAATACTCTTTTAACTTATCTTTATAACTAAGACAAGCATATAAAGGACTAGTAGATGGCAAATATATAGCACTTATTAAAACTTTATCATATAAATACTTATTATATAACTGATAAGCCTTTTTACCAGTTGTAAATATATATTTAATATCACTTGCATTTACAATAGATAAAATATCATTTACTACTACATCTTTTATACTACTATCCTTTGATTTTTCAATACTACAACTCTTTATTACATCCCACATTGCTATATTATGATTAATTAAAAATTGCCTTTTATCTACTATCTCTTCATTAAAAACATCTGATAATATACTCCAAAACTGATTTTTAGGATGAGAATAATAAAAGTTTTGTTCTCTAGATTTAATACTTGGAAAAGATCCTAATATAAGTATTTTAGAATTCCTATCATAAATAGGATTTATAGTATGAAACACATTTTCCATAAACCAACCTCACAAAAAAAGAAGTATTAAAACTTCTATGGCAATAAAGAGTCACCTTCACAATACCCTTCACCTGCTGTTGAACCCTCAATATAATTTTTACCAGCAACATTACAAGCAGTTTTAGTCATTGAATCTTTTAAATAACCACCCAAAAATTTTACAAGTCCTACAGCAATAACAGTAATTAACGCTATTATAAGTACATACTCTACTAAAGTTTGACCTTTTTGATTATTTTTTATCATATGACTACCTCCGATATTCACTAAATTAAGTTTATATCTTTTTAATACATTTGTCAATATAAGATTAATTGTGTTATAGTTAATATAGGTGATTTATTTGACTTTAAAAGTAGAAAAAAAAGATATTAAAATTATTGAATGCAAAACTTTTTTTAAAAGATTAATGGGTTTTATGTTCAAGAGAAAAGCAATTGATTATGGATTATTATTTGATAAATGCTCATCAATACACACATTTTTTATGTTTCAGAAAATAGATGTAATACTACTCGATAAAGATAACAATATAATTAAAACTTACGAATCACTAAAACCAAATAGAATTATATTACCAAAAAAAGGTGTAAAAAAAGTATTAGAGCTTCCATTAAATACCATTATAGACATAAAAGAGAATAAGATAAACATAAAAGAATAACACATGGTTATTCTTTTATAATGAATTTATTTAATATTAGATTTATTTGTTATGATTACTGGACGAGCACCAAATTTAACATCATTGTTCGCGTGAGCTACATTGTTTAAATAGAAGTTAGTGTCAACATGATACACATAATTAACATTTGAACTATTTAATGTCATTGTCCAGTAATTTATCGAATATAACCATTCTGGTACACTAATATATGTGTCTTTAAAATTAATAGAACCTGTTGTTATTGGTATACAATTATTACTAGTATCAGTTGCATTTATTATATTACATATTTCTTGCAATGTTATTAACCTTATAGAGTTTATTGATGTTCCTCCATTTGCCTTCAAACTGTTATTTATATATGGTAATACTTGATTATCTATAAATTTCTTTATTGTAGAGTCTTCAGTTACTGTACTCCCATTTGAGGCATACATATTACAACCATTTATAGGGCTAATACAATATGAATTATTTTCTGTTAATCTTGCATTTGCCTCATCAAATGCTATTTTATATTCGTCCATTACTGTTGTAAATCCTGATGCATCATTTTTTATATTAGAACTTGCAAATAGTGTTACTGTTGAACTACTACTATCACTGTTTTCTATTACATACCATGTACTATTATCTTTTAGTGTTACTTGTTGCCCTATATTATATGCAGTATAAGTTGGTGTAGGTGGTGTGCTACTTGTTCCATCATTCTTTACTATATCATTTATTCCTAAAGATTTGGCTTCTACTTCATTATTTACTTTATAATTATCGTCATTTACTCCAACTAAGATATACTTATAACTTCCATTATCATTTACTATTTTTATATTTCCTTTAAGACTAGTATTTGTATCCATTGGTATATCTTGAATACTAACTAGAGTAGATTCTCCTTCATCTGGTAGTGTTATATTCATATCTGCTTGATTTAAAGCAGTTAACGCTACTTGTTGTTTTAAACTCTCTACATATAATAATACTTGGTTTTTAAATGTATTCTTTTTAGCCTTATCTAATACTCCTAATATTGTTGGTGCAGCAATTAAAAGTATTATTGCTAATATTGCTATTACTGTTAATAGTTCTATTAGTGTAAATCCTTTTTTATTTTTCATTTATACTCCTCCTAATATAATTAAATTATATACTTTGCAATATAATATTTCAACATATAAATTATTCTATTTACACTTATTTTATCCAATATTTACTTAATATATTTATAATTTAACACAAAAAAATTACAAGTTTATTTTTTGTAACTTTTTAACTTTATAATTTCCAATCAATAGGCTTTATATTATTTTCTTCTAAAAACTTATTTGCTCTTGAAAAAGGTTTACTACCAAAAAAACCATTATTACAAGAAAAAGGTGAAGGATGAGCAGATTCAATTATTAAATGTGCAGGGTTAGTTATATATTTTTTCTTATCCCTTGCAAAATTTCCCCATAATATAAATACTATTGGTTCTTCTCTTTTATTTAATACTTGTATTATATAATCAGTTAAGTACTCCCACCCTAAATTTTTATGACTTGCTGGTTTATCTTTTTCAACAGTAAGTACTGCGTTAAGCAAAAGAACTCCTTCCTTAGCCCATTTAGTAAGGTCCCCACTACTAGATGGCTCTATTCCTAAATCATCATTTAATTCTTTATATATATTTTTTAAAGATGGTGGTAATTTTATTCCATCTTGCACTGAAAAAGAAAGTCCATGTGCTTCTCCTACTCCATGATATGGATCTTGTCCCATTATAACTACTTTTACATTTTCATATGGAGTAAGTTTTAAAGCATTAAATACATAATTCTTAGGTGGAAATATAGTTTTTTTATTATATTCCTGTTCTACTATACTATAAAATTTCTTAAACCCTTCACTTTTCCATACACTATTTAAAATATTATCCCAATTATTTCCTATCATTTGACATCACAAAAATATTATACAACAAAAAATATAGGATTTAAACCCTATATTCAAATTCAAAATCTAAAATTTTTACCTTATCCCCTGCTTTTGCTCCTAATTCTTCTAGTTTTTCATCAATTCCAAGTTTTCTTAAACGTCTTGAAAATCTAATTATCGCATCATCACTATTAAATTTTGTCATTTTAAGAAGTTTTTCTATTTTTTCTCCTGATATTACATAATAGTCATTTTCTTTATAAACTCTATAAGAATCTTCTTTTTTAAATTTATATAATACATGGCTTTCTAGACTTTCTTCGTTGTATATTGGTTCACTTTCTAACTTTTCTACTAAATCTGCTATAAACTCTAATGCATCATCTACTCCATCTAAAAGTATGCTTGATATTGGAAATATTGGTATATCTTTTACCTTTTGTTTAAACTCACTTAAATTCTTATCAAACTCTGATAAATCCATTTTATTAGCCAAAATAACTTGTGGTTTTTTTAGTATATTTGGATTAAATTGTTCAAGTTCTTTTAATATAATTTGATAATCATCATATGGATTTCTTCCTTCAAAACTACCCATATCAATTATATGTGCAATTACTTTTGTCCTTTCAATATGTTTTAAAAACTGATCTCCTAATCCTTCTCCTAAAGATGCTCCCTTTATAAGTCCTGGTAAATCTGCCATTACAAATGTTTTATTCGTCTTTGTTTTAACAACCCCTAAATTAGGTACTAATGTTGTAAAATGATATGCAGCAACTTTCGCCTTACATGCAGAAACATTAGATATTAAAGTACTTTTACCTACACTTGGTAAACCAACTAATCCAACATCCGCTAATAACTTTAACTCTACTTTTAATTTTCTTTGTTCACCAGGTTCCCCGTATTCACTAATACTTGGTGCAGGATTACTTTGTGTTGCAAATGCTTTATTGCCACGTCCACCACGTCCACCATAAGCAACAATTACCTCATCATCATGATGTATCAAGTCTGCAACAATTAAACCAGTATCTAAATCTGTAATAGTAGTACCTTCTGGAACTTTTATGTATATGTCTTTAGCACCTTTACCATTTTTTGTACTACCCATACCATGAGCACCACGTTCTCCTTTAATTATCTTATGATACCTAAGATCAAGTAAAGTCTTAAGGCCTCTATCAACTTTAAATATTATGTTACTGCCATTACCACCATTACCACCATCTGGTCCACCCATAGGAACATATTTTTCACGTCTAAAAGAAGTACAACCATCCCCGCCAGAACCAGCGGTAACATCTATTATAACCTCATCTACAAACATACTATACCTCCAAATCTTTATATATTATAACACGAAATAAAAATTTAATGAATAAAAAGTGCCTTAATTTAAGCACTTTTACTCTACACTAATTATAATTTTTACCGTTTATATCAGTTTTTATAATATTAATAAATTCATCAATAGTTACTTGTTTTGTATCTTCACTACCTATTAATCTATATGAAATAATATTGTTATCAACTTCATTTTGACCAATAATTAATATATATGGTATTTTTTTCATAACAGCGTCTCTTACTTTATATCCTAACTTCTCTTCTCTATCATCAAGTTCTACTCTAAATCCATTTTGTTTTAATATATCAAATACTTTATTAGAATAATCTAAATGATAGTTATTATTTACTGGTATAACATTAACTTGTACTGGAGATAACCATGTTGGAAAAGCACCTTTAGTTTCTTCTATTAAAAATGCCATGAATCTATCTAAAGTACCTAGTATTGCTCTATGGATTACAACTGGTCTTTGTTTTTCTCCTTGTTCATTTATATAACTTAAATCAAACCTTTCTGGAAGTAGAAAGTCTAATTGACAAGTAGATAATGTTACATCATGTCCTATAGCGCTTTTTACTTGTACATCAAGTTTAGGTCCATAAAATGCTGCCTCACCTATTGCTTCATAAAAATCAACGTTAAGATCAGTCAAAACTTTTCTAAGTTGACTTTCTGCCTTTTCCCACATTTCATCATCTTGAAAATATTTTACTTTATCTTCTTTATCTCTTAAAGATAATCTAAATGAATAATCTTTAAAGTTAAAATCCTTATATACATCTAATATAAGTTTTACAACTCCTGAAAATTCTTGTTCTATTTGGTCTGGTCTAACGAATAAGTGTGAGTCATTTTGACACATTGCTCTTACTCTTTCAAGTCCGCATACCGCACCACTTGCCTCATATCTAAAGTCATGTGCAAGTTCTCCAATACGTATTGGTAAATCTTTATAACTTCTTATTTTGTTTTTAAATATTAACATATGATGTGGGCAATTCATTGGACGAAGTACTAATTCTTCTGAATCCATTTTCATTACAGGAAACATATCATCTTTATAATGATCCCAATGTCCACTTGTTTTATATAAATCTACACTACCTAATGATGGTGTATAAACATGATCATATCCTAAACTTATTTCTTTATCTTGTATATATCTTTCAAGTCTTCTTCTAATAGACGCTCCATTTGGTAAATACATTGGAAGTCCCCTACCAACTAAATCATCCATCATAAATAATTCTAACTCTTTTCCAACTTTTCTATGATCTCTTAAACGTGCTTCTTCTAACATTTTTAAGTGTTCATTTAACTCTTCTTCTGTTCTAAAACAAACACCATAAATTCTTTGAAGCATCTTGTTGTTAGCATCCCCCTTCCAGTAAGCACCTGATACTTTTAATAATTTAAAATATTTTAATTCCTTAACTGATTCTACATGAGGACCACGGCAAAGATCAGTAAAATCACCTTGAGTATAACATGATATAATAGTTTCATTATCATCCATTCTACTAATTAAATCTATTTTATATGGATCATCTTTAAACATCTCTAATGCTTCTTCTTTAGATATTTCATGTCTAACTATTCTTTTGCCATCTTTAGCAATTTTTTTCATTTCTTTTTCAATACTAACTAAATCTTCTTCTCTTATTACTTGATCTCCTAAATCAATATCATAGTAAAAACCTTCTTCAATAACAGGTCCTACCCAAAATAATGCATTAGGATACAAGTGTTTAACTGCCTGTGCTAGCATATGAGCACAACTATGGTTTATTATACTTAAATCTTTATCTTCTTTAATATTAATCATTTCGTCTATTCTCCTTTTTTCTAGTATAAGAACGTCTTTCTCCTATTTCTTCTTTTCTTCTTAACCCTAACTCTTTTTTTACTTTAGCAATTAATATATAATAAGCCCCCATTGTAATTTTATTACACACTTCAAGTTTCCTTTTTAACTCTAATAATTCCCATTTTTTCATATCACAAAGTTCACTTAAAGGTATATTAGGTATATCTAATGGGTTTAGATACTCATCACTATCGGAGACTTCTTCATAATCCCTAAATCTATGATATAATAAAGCGTTTTTAAATTCGTCTGACTTTTCAAAAACAGTGGTATCTAAATCAATACTTTGATTATAAAAAGGATTCTGGTAATACATTATTTCACCTTCACAATCACTAATTTTAAGCCAAATACCCAATGAAATATTTTTATTTATAATTTCTTTATCTGTTTCATGTATACATTTTAACTCTGGAAAAAAATATTTTAAATTTTTATGCCTAAGATATTTTGTTTTACCACCTGAAATATTATAATACATTTTTAAAAATTTTGCCAATGAAATTTGATTATTAATTTTCATAAAAAACCTCACAATATACAAAAAAAGGCCCTAAAAAGGAGCGTTTATACGCGGTACCATCCTACCTTATAACTTTAAACTTTTAACGGAGTAACCCGAAAACACTTTAGATGCATCAGTTTAGAAGGTAGTAATTATTTAAGAATTTTATAAGTTTACACCAATCACTTACTCTCTTTCAAAAACTCTTTAAATAACCAAGTCCTCATCATCACCTTTTTCTAAAATAAGTATATTATAAAGTTCGAAAATTGTCTATATTTTTTTTACTTTTTAACAATTGTTTTATTCCTTCTTTAGCATATTCGGTTTGAGCAATATGAAGCCATTTTGATTTTGGAATATTTTTTATTTTATCACTACTATATATACTTAATATATCACCATCTTGTAACTTATATACTATCTCAGCAGGCCTATTATTAACAAATATCGCAGTAAAACGCAAAATCAAATCACTTTCTAACTTAAACATTAAGTCTAAAGGAGTACTTCCAAGTGGAAGTTTAAAAATTTTACCATCTGGGGTATATACCTTTATCATAGGTTGGAATTGTTCTTTGACAAAATTAACCATATCTGTATTATCATAAAATGATGAAGCCTTAACTAATTCGCTAAAGAAACTAAATTCTCTTTCTAATTCTTGCCTTATTTCATCATTTTCGCGTCCCTTTTGATAATATGAAATAATCCCAGAAGATGCGAATTTATTCATTTCCTCTGTTCTAATACGTGCCTGTGCTAAATAAGGTGTACCAGTAAATAAAACCGTATGAAAAGACTGATAATGATTTGATTTACCTTGTGATATATAGTCTCTTAATCTTTCATTCATGCAGTTATAAAGTGAATGTACTATTCCCAAAGAAGAATAACATTCAAGTACAGTAGGCACTATGACCTTAAGTGCTAATAAATCATGCATATTTTCTAAATCAATTCCATCATTTAATCTTCTATAAACACCATGAATATTCTTTATTGATAGCTCAATTCTAGAGTTAATACCACTTTTAATTAATTCATCTAAAATATTTCCCTTCATTTCAGATAATATATTATAAAATTGAGGTTTTCTTGCTGATAACATTTCAAATACTCTATTATATGAATCTTTATTTATATAATATAATGCAATATCCTCTAACTCTTCTTTTATTCTATAAAGACCATATCTATACGCTAATGGAACATAAATATTAATTGTTTCCTTTGCCTTTAATATCTGTTTTTTCTTATCCATTGAAGACATAGTTCTCATATTGTGTAACCTATCAAAAAGTTTTATAAAAATTATTCTAACATCACTACACATACCATGTAATATTTTACTTTGATTTGCAATATTTTCCTGGTCTTTTGATTTAAACTGCATGTTTGTAATTTTAGTAACACCATCTACTAAATTTGATATTCTTATACCAAATAAACTTCCAAGTTCATCTAAAGACATATCTGTATCCTCAACTACATCATGTAAAATAGATGCACATATAGTTTCATAATCTAATTTATATTGTGCAGCAATATAAGCAACATTTAAAGGGTGTATTATATAACTTTCACCAGATTTTCTAAGTTGACCAACATGCATCTTTTTAGCAATTAAATATGCTCTTTTTATCAACTCTAATTTAGATTCATCAACTATATAAGTTTTAAGTAAAGCAAGTAATTCATCATATGTATAAATAACATTTCCAACTTCTTTATAATACTCCATAAAACCTCACCACCATAAACTAAAGTTAGTATATCATATATTTAGTAAAAATATCAAAATAATTACATAAAATTAAAAAAACAAGCCTATCTTGTTTCATAAACACTAGCCTGTTTTTTATCTTTTCCTAATCTTTCAAATTTAACATATCCATCTATTAAAGAAAATAATGTATCATCTTTTCCACGACCTACGTTTTTACCTGGATGAACTTTAGTTCCTCTTTGACGATATATAATAGAACCTGCTGAGATAAATTCACCATCAGCGGCTTTAGCACCTAAACGTTTAGATTCTGAATCTCTACCATTAGTAGTAGAACTTTGTCCTTTTTTATGAGCAAATAATTGTATATCAAAACTAAATCTATTCATGACTATCCTCCTCTACTCTAATATTTTTTTTATATTTTATTGTAAGTTCTTTTAATTCATCAATTAAATTAAGAAGAATTTTATTAGTTAAATCATTATATTTATTAATAATTATATTTACATATCCATCTGATTTATCAACTTCTATAATAGATGAATCTATTATAGAAACTATATTTATAGTATTTATAACAACACTACTAACTGATGCACATACAATATCTTTACCAAAACTATCATATAGTGCATGACCAGATATATTAATATTTGTAATATAATCTTTCTTCTTATACTTAACAGTTATCATAATACTTATTTTATACTAGTTATAACAACTTTAGTATATGGTTGTCTATGACCTTGACGTCTTCTATAATTAGTTTTTTGTCTATATTTATAAACAATTATCTTTTTTTGTTTACCGTGCTTTTCAACTTTACCAGTTACTTTAGCACCTTCAACATATGGTGTACCAACCTTACCGTCTAACATTAATACTTTGTCAAATTCTACAGTTTTACCAGTTTCTATATCTAGTTTTTCAATATAAATTACGCTATTTTCTTCAACTAAATATTGTTTTCCACCTGTTTCAATTACAGCTTTCATACTTTTACCTCCTTTATTATATTCTAAGACTCGCCCTTAAAGGTACTTAAAAGTTTAAAAAACCTTATTGGTGCGGTTGTAGAGAGAGGCTCTACAAACATTAAAATTCTATCATAAAATTATATTCATGTCAATTTTTAACTATTACAAATCTTATTTTTTTACTCTAACATATTTTGAATGTTCTCTTCTTACTTTATCTAAGTCACTAGTAATAGTCATAACATCCATCTGCATTGGACATATCATATTGCAAAATTGAATAAATTTTGGAGCACACTCTTGAAGTTTTATTATACCACCACTATTTATTAAGGGAATAAATTTACCATCTATATTCAAATCGACAATTCCTCTTATATTATGCGCTAATAACTGCTTCTTAGGACTTATAATACCAATATTTTTTAAAGATTTATATCTTAAAATCTCATCTAAAATAATGGGAACACAACCATTATGTGTATGACCGCATAATATAGCATCATAATCCTTTATTAAATTGGCATTTCTTGCCTCTTCAATACCAATTCCAGAATGAAATAATGCTATTTTAGGAACATTATTAGGCAAGTTTTTATATAGTGATACCCTTGGTTTAAAATCTTGATATAATGCATTAGAATCTTCTTTTTTTTGATGTATCAAATTATAATAATACTCAAGAGTTTGCAAATAACCCATAACAAATATATTACTATCATAATATGTACTATTATTTAATAAATGCATATTACATATGTTAGAAATTGCTCCCCAATATTTCTCATTATAGTTTAAAATACCCTTTCCATTTATTTCATCAGCAAAATCATGGCTACCAAGAATTAACATAGTTTGTGCTATAGAACAAACATCTATAAAAAAATCAGTAAGTTCTCCTTTTCTAATGGGATTCTCCAAAACTTTTGGATCATCAATCATATCACCTAATAAAAATATATAGTCTGGGTTTTGAGATTGTAATTGATACTTAATCATATCTAATTTACGCCCAGTAACTAGTTTCTCACTCAAATGTATATCACCAAGTGCAGAAATTTTTATATCCCTTTTAACATGCTCATTGTATAATACACTATTTCTTACCTTAAAAAAATTATCATTTATAGATATAGCCATTTAAACCAACACTCCTTTTTTTATTTTACTACTATACTATAAAATAATATAAATATCAACCATATATTACTTTTTTAACCCATATAGTTTTATTAAACATTTCACCTTTATTTTATTTTTTCTTAGATTTATGTATTGTAAAACTAAATGTACTTCCAACACCAATTTCACTTTTTACCGAAATTTCTTCATTCATTATAGTTAATATTTCTTTAGCAATAGAAAGTCCTAATCCACTTCCTTCACTAGAATGAGATTTATCTACTTTATAAAATCTTTCAAATATGTGATTTATGTCATTTAAGCTTATACCACACCCAGTATCACTAATATTTAATACAATCTTTTCTTTTAAATCATTAACTGAAATTTCTATTTTTCCAGATGTAGTATGTTTAAATGCATTATCTATTAATATTATTAATATTTGTTCTATTTTTTCACTATTACTAAACACTTCAATATCTTTAGATGATTTTTTAACCACAAACTCTATATCTTTATCCTTACTTATATTTGTATATATTTCATTTACGTTATCTAATATTTCATTAATAAAAAATTTATTTTTTTCTATTTTATAATTACCAGATTGTATTCTAGATAACTCTAATAAATCATTTACTAAATTTGATAACCTTATACTTTCCTTAACTATATTATCATAATACTTTTGTTTCTTATCCTCATCTTTTACAAGACCATCCTTAAGAGTTTCACCAATTACTCTCATAGATGCGATAGGCGTTCTTAATTCATGACTTACATTAGCGACATAATCTCTTCTAGTAAGTTCTAATTTTTCTGATTCTTTAACACAAGTATTTATTGCCTTAGCAAGTTCTCCAACTTCTCCTCTTTCATTCTCATCTGCCCTTTTTGAGAAATCACCCTTTGCCATAGCATTAGCAACTGTAGTCATTTGTTTTAGTGGCCTAACTATTTTTCTAACTATTAAATAAGAAGGCAAAAGCATTATTAAAAATACTCCTAAAGTACTTACTATTAGAGTTAAATATAAACTATTATTTGAAGAATAGTCCATTATTGGAGTTGGTCTTGTCAAAATAACGGCCGCTATTACTTTATTATCATCACTAAGTACAGGTAACCCAACAAAAATATAATTGGGTGTTTCCCTTACAACTTCTGCACCATTTAATACCTTTTTCAAAATATCTTCTGTATTTTTATTTTTAATATTATTCTTAATATTTTCCCTAATACTGTTTGGTTTTATATTTTCTAAATTGACATCACTTCTATAATTTAACATATAGGTGTTGCCAGATGCATCATATACTTCAATCTTAGTATCTGCAAAATTCATATTTATATCTAGTATACCTCTTACACCATCAATTGATATTTTCTCATCATTCCCAATTAATTCAACAATACTTCTTCCCATAGATGTAAGTTCTGCTATCCTACTACTTACATATATTTTATTTGATATAGATATGTATATACAAAGTGTTAATATTGCAGATAATAAAAGTGTAATACCAATAAGGCAAAATATTTTACTTAATAAATTATCTTTTATCATTATCCTCTACCTCAAACTTATATCCAACACCATATATACTTTTAATTGAAAAATTAATATTCTTCTTAGGAAATTTACTTCTAATTCTTTTTATAGTTGTATCAATAGTTCTAGTGTCTCCAAAATACTCATATCCCCAAATAGTAGATAAGATTTGTTCTCTATCATATACCATTCCAGGATGAGATGCGAGTAAATTTAGCGTTTCAACCTCTTTAGGAGTAAAACATAAAGAAACACCATCATATTTAACATCATAACTATTTATATCTATTTCTAATTTTTCTATTATAATTTTATCATTTTTATCTTCCTTAGAACTAGATTCAATTCTTCTTTTAATAGCCTTAATTCTAGCCACTAATTCCCTAATACTAAATGGTTTTACAATATAATCATCTGCTCCAAGTTCAAGTCCTAAAATCCTATCTATCTCTTCACCCTTAGCGGTTAACATTATAATAGGAACACTGCTAACTTGTCTAATTTCTTTACAAACATCAATTCCATTTTTCTTAGGCATCATTAAATCCAATATAATAAAATTAGGTTTTTCATTGTTAAATAAATTAAGTGCTTCCTCGCCATCATATGCTTGATATACTTGATAACCTTCATTCTCCAAATAGGTAGTTACAGTCTCATGTATTACTTCTTGATCATCACATATAAGAACCTTATATTTATCCATACCTAATCACTTCCTAAAAAGTATTATAACTCGTTAATATAAATATTTAAAGTAATAATCATCTAAATTACAATTGTTCACTTTTTTGTCACATTTTATTATTTATTTGAATGCCATTTTCATCACAAATTTTAAATCTACCACAATTATAACTGTAGTGATTACTGCCAACCATATTAACAAAAAAATAAGGATTGCCTAATTCCTTTGATTCCAAATTAGAACATATCCCATATTTAAGAATTTCTATAAAGCCAAATATATTACCATTTAAACCACAATTTACATTTTAACCGCTATATTTAACATTAGTGTCCTGATATAAATACAAAATATTTATATTATAATCTTTATTAGTAACAACATCCTCTAACCTTACATTTATTGTAATTGCTGAATTTTTATTACCTTCTCTTATATTATGAAATATACTATTTTCATATCCCATACCACTATAAGTACTTCCACAATTAATACTTACTGGATTTACACCATCTGGTAATTTAGACTCATAATCACCATAATATATTGTTCTACTATTTTTATCTATTCCAAATCTTACTTCCTGATCATCCATATAAAAGGAACAATATTCCCCATTAGCATCCCCAATAGCGCCTACAAAATAAGTACTCATATGCCCCCTAGCATCTTTATAAAATCTAGATGTAAAATCTTCCTGAAGTACACTTATTTTAGAACTAACTATAAGTTCTTGATTTCTATCATTCAACTTAAATGCAGTACTAAGTAAAAATATAGAAATTATCGTAGTTAATATAAATGCAATAATAAGTTCATATAACATATATCCTCTATTATTCATAAAATCACCCTATTACCTTTAAAGTAGTATACCAATACTTAGACTTACTATTTTCTATATTTCTTTCTTTTAATATTACAATAATTCTATAATAACTAGTATTTGTAACAATTGGTATAGTACTAATATAATCTGTTGTAGTACCTTCAGTTATTACTGAATCACTAAAACCTCTTAATGCGGTTATATCATAATTTGTAAATATTACTTTGTCTATTACAACATTACCAATCTCATTATTAACCTCTCCATAATTAAATACATAATTACATAATTCCTCTTCACCAGGATAAGAAGGATCAATAAAGTCACTACAGGTTACTGAATAGTACTTATTAGAACCAAGTCTACTTTTAAAATAATCTATTCCTTTATTATACATTAAGGTTCTTATATTATCTGCAGCGTATAAAGAACTTACATTATTATAATAAGATCTTTTATTATAATTATTAAGAAGTCCTAATACAGTAATATATAACAAAGTAACAACAGCAGTTACAACAGTTGCAACAATCAATGTCTCAGATAGAAAAAACCCCCTATTATTAATTTTTCTCATATTTTACTCTCCTTAAAGTATTGCTAATATTATAAAAATATTATATAATACTTTTATGATAAATGCTAGGGGTTTGGTTAAAATAATATAGAGGTGAACTAATGATAAGAGAATTTGATTTTGAAAAATTGCCAATAGTTGAAGTAGTTAATGAAATATTGGTAGATGCTAGTGCAAGAGGAGCAAGTGATATACACTTTGATCCACTTGAAAATATACTAAAAATTAGAATAAGAATTGATGGACAGCTAATAGATTATGCCCCAATACCAAACCATTTAAAAAGAAACTTAATAACACGTATAAAAATAATTGCTGGAATGAATATAACTGAAACTAGACTTCCACAAGATGGTGCGATTAAGGCTAATATTAAAAATACTCCACTAGATTTACGTGTTTCTTCACTTCCAACAATTAATGGAGAAAAAATAGTTATTCGTATCTTGGATTATTCAGCAAGTGCTAAGGGAATCGAATATTTAGGATTTAGAGAAAAGAATTTTGAAAAACTTAAAAAAATGATTAACACACCAAACGGTATAATATTAGTAACGGGTGCTACTGGTACTGGTAAATCAACTACTGTATACTCTATTTTGCAAAAAATAAATAGAGAGGATGTCAATCTAGTTACTGTTGAAGACCCAATAGAAATGGATATCGAAGGAATTAATCAAGTGCAAGTTAACAGTGAAATAAACCTTACATTTGCTAACGTATTAAGAAGCATCTTACGTCAAGACCCAGATATAGTAATGATTGGTGAAATAAGAGACGACGAAACTGCAAAAATAGCAGTTAGAGCATCTGTAACAGGACACTTAGTATTATCTACCCTTCACACTAACAACTCACTTAATACAATAGAACGTCTACTTGATATGAATGTTGAAAGATACTTATTAGCAAGCGCATTATATGGAATAATATCTCAAAAATTAGCAAGAAAGTTATGTGATCATTGTAAAGTAAAAAGACCAACTACACCATACGAAAAAAGACTATTTATGAATGTACTTGGAAAACATGTTGATGAAGTATATACAAGCCATGGATGTAATGAATGTGGTAATGGATTTAAAGGAAGAATTGCAATACATGAAGTATTACTTATAAATCAACAAATAAGAGATGCAATTAGTGATGGTATAAAAAAAGAAAAACTAAGAGAATTAGTTTATACAGACGATGTTGATACACTATTACAAGATGGGCTATATAAAGTTCTTGAAGGATATACAACAATAGAAGAAATATTAAATAGAATTGAATTAGAAGATTAACATACCATTGTGTATGTTTTTTTTATAAAAAAAGATAAATTCATCATCTTTTTACAAATTTATCTTAATTAATAATTTATATATTAAATATTTCGCTTTTACTTAAATAATTTGAAAGATTTGTTGCTCTTTTAGAAATTTTACTATATTTATTAAAAGTAGAATAATTTTTTAATTTAACAATAGAGTTACTCTTATCAATGTTATCTTTTCTCCACATTAATCTCAAATTTCCAATTCTATCTAATACTTGTGTTGTAAATCTCTCATATCTCATGCCATCATAAACCTCAGGTATATCAAAATCATGATTATCCTTTAATTTCAACATCTCCTCACCCCTATTGCCTTCTATATAATAACTACACTTTTCATCATCTTTATCTGGCCTTTGAGGTAAAATATGATCTATTTGAATAGTATCTTTATTATTCATAATATATAAAGCCTTATCATAATCTATTTTATTACCATCAGAAAATTCATAAATTGCTAGTAAAATTCTTGATGCAGTCTTTTCTTTTGATTCAGAATAACCAACATAATTTAAAATATTTGTTTTTATAGAGGATAAACTAATTCCATCTAAAATTAAACTTTCTTTAAACTCATTCATAATTTTCTTTGAATCAAAACCATTTTCAAGAATATCATTAATAATTTTCTCAAATGTTTTAATCTCATCCTTACTTTCTCTATTTGATATTGTTTGAAAAGAGAACATATATACAAAGGATGATTTCACTATATCTATAAGTTTATTTTTATCAATATTTCCATTACCATATTCACAATATGCTCTAAATATCAATGGATTTTGATGTTTATATTCTAAATCTCTCAAACATGTAGTATAAAATTTAAATTTACTAGAATTAACTATAAAAATATTTCTATCAAACATATCCTTATAATATTTTACCTTACTATTCATATCATCTAGGAATGCTTTTAAAGCATCACTCAAATTATCCTTTTTATAAAATTTTATTAAATCCTTATCAAGTTTCTTAAACTTTCTTGCGCCAATATCATTTACGTAAAATCTAATAAATGCCTTTATAAAAGAATACATATATTTTTCTAAATTATCACTAGTTTCCTTTATTAAATTTCCCCATATATTTAAATATGTATTATAATCCTCATCATTAATATTTTGAAATATATAACTTTTTATAAGATCAATTTGATCTAATTGTTTACCTTTACTATTAATAGATTCAAATATTTCAAATAGTTTTTTTATAGAACCTTTACCTACTGTAATTGTAATAAACTTTAAATTATCAGATATAAAATCTATATAATTAAGTAAATATTCTCTATTTTCTTCTTCATCTTTTGATTTTAATATATAACTATTAATATTATTATTAATTATTACAATATTTGATAATACTCTTTGTTCTAATTCATTTTCTATATTATACTCATTAAGTTTATCAAATAGGTCTTGACTACCAGCATTCACAAATATAGTATCAAATATATGCTTCATAATTTTATTTTCTAAACTACTAGAGTTTAATAGTGGTTCATCTTTATTGTAAGACCTACCATCTGTTTTCTTCCATAAATATCCCTTTAAATTAATTACAGAATCATCTTTTTCTTCATTATATTTAATTGCATAATGATAAAGTAGTAAACACATTAGACTTAATGTTGTAATTCTTTGTTGACCATCTATAATTGAATATTTCGTTATACTACTCCTTACAACAGAGTCAATAGCCATGTATACAGTTCCCATAAATAAATCTTCAGTAGAATTATTTTTAAAATACTCATTTATATCTTCAAATAATTCATTAATTTCCTCTTTTTCCCAACTATATGGTCTTTGAAATACAGGAATTGAAAAACAATTTTTAAATAATAGGCTAATATTTTCTATTTGTGGTTGATTAAATCCTTCTATCATACATACTCCTTTACATCTTTATATAAGTAATTAAATTAATTATAAACAAAATAATGAATAAATGCAAACCCTAACACCATTAACTTTCTAATTTTGGGCTATAACTGATATAAGATTTTTTTCCCAATCCTTTAGTATCTTATATATATCTTCACTAGGTATTTCATTATATTTTAATCTTGCCTGAACTATTTTATTATCATGTATTTCAATAGTAACAAAGGACTTATTTATATCTTCCTTTTTTCTCATGAGATAAATTTGACACTCATTATCAGCAATTCTTTCACAATAAGTACGCACACAATTCTTCTGTTGCCTACTTTCTTCAACTAAATCTTTTATTGATGAAACTGGATAAATTACATAATTATCATCTTCATACATATTTAATAATAAAGCCTTAGATAAACTACCTATCTTATCTTCTATAACTGGATCTAAAACAACCTCAATTTGATCAAATAATTCATCATGTGCTTTCCTCAAACTAACTGGATATAAAACTTTTTTATCAAACAAATCTAAGTTCAATTCTTTAGCCATATAAATATAATCAAAATATTCATTAATATTACGTCTTGAAGGATCTAAACATATAAGATAATCTTTTAATACTTTTAAATCAACTTTATACGAGTTTACAAGTTCACTAATATGATCTGTATAAACTTCTAACCATTCACTAAAAAATTTTAAGACTTCGATATCAGTTGTAGGATATATCTGTAATATCTTTAAATCTCGCAGATTAATATTACATTCTACCATAAATGGTAGATATTTTTTATCCACCCCAAATATTTCTTTAAAACTTTTACCACTTTTAAAAATGTTAGGAGCATGAAGTGCTAGGTCATATAATTTGTAGTTTACTAAATATTCAAATTGAGGATAATATAAAGGATTTAAGGTTAAATCAGAAATACAAAAACTATTCTCTTTATTTAAGAATTCAGTTATTTGCCATAACCTACTATACCTATAAACTGTATTCTTTAAATCATATAAATTGTCTATATATAAATATGATTTTTGATCCATTAAAATATAATCACATTCTTTATATAAATTAGAAGATTCTACCTTTTCATAAAATTTATCATAATCATTACTAATTTCATTATAACAATTAACTAAAAAATTAAATGGTATATAAATATTGGTTTTTAAATTTATCAAACCATCTCTTTTTATAAAATATGAATGAGTATTACATACATTTAATACACTAGACTTATATGGTTTTGAATAAAAGGGACTGTCATAAGATATTTTTTCTTCTATACAATATAACCAAACATTTTTATTAACTACATTAAAAACAAAATAATTACGAGTGTTATTTAAATCGCTATTATATATTTTCTTATCTAATATAGTGATATCGTTACTAATATATAGATCATCTATATTAGTTGTATGTTTTTTATGCTGTACTCCACAACCAGAACAGTAAAAAGTTTCATCTAACGGTTCTACGCATTTACCACAATAAAAATTACCAGTATTTTCTTCATAAAAAACCATTTTATTAGATGTATTTATTATAAATTTTTTAATATCATCTGGTATATCTTCTTTATTTTTCCAACACGGTATATCCATTATTACTTGAGTAAAATCATCATTAAATTTTAATTGAAACATCTTTTACACTTCCCTTTTATGAGTCACCTAGTATTTAAAAAAAGTTATAACATTATAACTTTTTTAAGTTTACCTTTATTTTTTATATAAAAAAACTATTCTTCTTCTTGACAACAATCACAGTTGCATTCTCTTTCTTCTTCTGAACAGCAATCGCAAGTTTCATCGCAGCAGCAATCTCTTTCTTCTTTAGTTTCTTTTTCATCACAACAACAATCTTCACAATTGCATGAACGTAATTCTTTTTCCATTTTTATCTCTCCTTTTTTGTAATTTATCTAATTACATTTACATTATATGTCTTTACTAAAATAAAGTCCATAATTTTATTCAAACTTTTCAGGTACATCTAATCCTAAATGAATAAATGCTTTCTTAGTAACCATTCTTCCCCTTGAAGTTCTTTTTAAAAGACCAGTTTGTAACAAATATGGTTCATATACATCTTCAATAGTAGTTTGTTCCTCACCAATTGAACTAGCAATCGCATCTATTCCAACAGGACCACCATTAAATTTTTCAATAATAGATTTAAGTAAATTATAATCTGTGTCATCTAGACCAAGTTTATCAACTTTAAGTCTATCAAGCGCTAAAGAAGCGATTTCCTTAGTAATAACACCATCCCCCATTACAAGAGCGAAATCCCTAACCCTTTTAAATAGCCTATTAGCAATTCTTGGGGTTCCTCTACTACGAGACGCTAATTCTAAAGAAGCCTCCTCATCTATTTCACAATCCAAAACACAACTAGTTCTTTTAACTATAGTTTTAAGTTCATCTATAGTATAATAATTAAGTTTTGATACAATACCAAATCTATCTCTTAATGGACTTGTTAAGTCTCCCGCTCTAGTAGTCGCACCAACTAAAGTAAAATGTGGTAAATCTATAGTTATATTTTTAGATGATGAATCATTTCCAACTATTATATCAAGTTTAAAGTCCTCCATAGCAGGATATAAAATCTCTTCAATAAATCTAGGAATCCTATGTATTTCATCAATAAATAATACATCATTTTCCTCTAATGTTGATAAAAGTGCTGCTAAATCACCTTGCTTTTCTATGGATGGTCCACTTGCAGTTTTAATATTACTCCCCATTTCTCTTGCTATTATATATGCTAGTGTTGTCTTACCTAAACCTGGAGGTCCATATAATAATACATGATCAAGTGCTTCACCTCTCATTTTAGCGGCTTCCATAAAAACACTTAAATTATCTTTAACCTCGCTCTGACCAATATATTCATCTAAAAAAGAAGGCCTTAATTGATTTTCATTATTATCATAATCTAATTGTTCTGCTGTTAAAATTCTATCCATACTCCTCACCTCAACAATAATTTTAATGCTTCCCTAACTTGATCTTCTAACTTAGAAGATGTTATATTTGGCAATATTTTACTAATGTCATTTGCTTTATAGCCAAGTGATTTTAATGTTTCAGTTAATTCTTCGTTAACTATTAATTTTGTGTCGCTACTACTTACTAATTTACCTTTTAAATCAAGTATAATTTGTCTAGCAACCTTATCACCTATTTTAGGAAACTTTTTCAAATAATTAATATTTTCTTGTTCTATTGCAGATATAATATCATTAATATTACCAGATGCTAACATAGGTAAAGCCATCTTACATCCTAAACCCTTTACATTTATAAGTTTTAAAAAGAAATTTCTATCTTCTTTAGTCTTAAAACCATATAAACTATTCTCATCTTCTCTTATTTGTTGATATAAATATATTGTATATTCTTCATCTAATTTAAAAGAATATGGATTTGAAGTATAAATCTTATAACCAATACCACTATTATCTAAAACTATATAGTCACTTTCAATATCTTTTATTATTCCATATAAATACTCATACATATTATCACCTTACTTATATAGTATAACATAAGAAATCATTTTTGTCGCACAAATGTTCTTAATATTTTTATGTTTACAAAATATTGATTTTATAATATACTATTTTTCATGAATAATTATAATATCTTAGGAGTAATGTAACTATGAAAAAAGCAATTAATTATAAACCTAATATAAATAGTGTAGATGGTTTTATAATCTATAAATTATGTATTATGCCAGAAAGTGTACTTGGTGAGAAGTATCGTAATTGTAGTTATAAATATTTAATGATGAATAATGAACTAATAAAGTTACTAGAAATAAAACTATTTTCTAAAGAAATGTGTGATAATATATCATTAGATATGCTTTCATATTTAAAAAGTATCATAAGTGAATCTGTAAATTTCTACAATTTTTTTAGTGAAAGAGCACAGACATTTTCAAAAAAGTTTAAAAGTAAAAAGATAAAACGTAGTTCAATAAGTTTAAAATTTAAAAAACCTAATGAGGATTTATACTTTGCTAAATATATATGTTATAAAGAAGCGTATGATTTAGAACTTCCATTAGATAAAATAAAAAACTTTGACATAGAAAAAGCACAAAAAATATTAAATATGTTACATAGCATAATATTACCAAAGTTTAATTCAAAACAAGTAAAATATTTAAAATATGACATAATTCAATTACTAAAAGATGATATTAACTTTAATATTAATTCAACTACATTAGAAACAATAAACATAAATAATATTTACTTTTTTAAAGCACTTATATGCCAACAGGAAGTACTAGATTGCATTAAAATTCTATTTTATCAAAATAAAATGTCAGATTACTCACTTGATTTATGTATAAAAATACTAAATTATAGTATAGATGCATCTAACGGGGTATTAAACTTAAAGTTATATTATTTAATAGATAAAAATGATATAAATTCATTTGATAAAAGCAGTGCTATTAAATTAAGAAACGACATGATATGTGAAAAATATAGAAGAATTGAATATGAACAAAAGGAATATAATTTAAAATAAAAGTTTAACTTTATTTCTGTAATAATTAAATAAAAAAACTGTTAATATAAATCAACAGTTAATTTGAGTTTGTACTAATAAATTCATTAAATGCTTTTATTTCTTTATTATTTTCTAAATCTTTACTATTTAGGCTTTCAAACATTTTCTTTTGTTCTCTATTAAGTTTTTCTGGAATTATTACTTTTATTACAACATACATATCTCCAACTCTTCTAGAGTTTACATCCTTTATTCCTTTATCTTTTAATCTATGTTTATCCCCAGTAGAACTTCCTGCTGGAATAGATAAAACTACATTACCATAAATTGTAGGAACTTCCTTTTTACATCCTAAAACTGCCTCTTTTATTGTAATTGGAACTTCCACAATTATATCATTATTATTTCTTACAAATATTGGGTGTTTATCAACAATAAATTCAATATATAAATCTCCTGGTGCTCCACCATTTATACCAGCCTCACCCTTACCTGCTAGTCTTAACTGATTACCAGTTGCAACTCCTTCTGGTATAGTTACAGTAATAGTTTTATTTTTCTTAACTCTTCCTGTACCACGACATTCACTACAAACCTCACTATAAGTGTGTCCACTACCTTTACATTCTGGACATGTGGTTTTAGACATAAATGTACCTAGAAAAGAGCGTTGTTCCTCAACAATTACACCCTTACCCTTACATCTAGAACACTCCTTTTCATGAAAACCACCTTTTCCACTACATTTAGAACATTCCTCATCAACATTTAGTTGTAAATCTTTTTTACATCCAAATACTGCCTCCTTAAATGTAAGATGCATACTTATTACACTATCTCTACCTCTAGACTTTGAAGACCTTCCAGATCCACCAAATCCAAATCCACCTCCGAATATATTGTCAAATATATCTGAGAAATCAAACCCACCAAAGTCATAACTAAATCCTCCACCTGATGAACCAGTTGGCCCTTCAAATGCTTGGTAACCGTATTTATCATATTTTGCTCTTCTATCTGGATCAGAAAGAATTGCATATGCCTCTTGGGCTTCCTTAAACTTTTCAGCAGCATTCTCCTCTTTAGAAACGTCTGGATGATATTTCTTAGCCAATTTACGGAATGCACTTTTTATTTCTGCCTCAGTTGCAGTTTTAGGTACTCCAAGTACCTCATAACAATCTCTTTTATTCATTTTACATCACCTAACTTAAAAATATAAACTTTTAAATTCCTCTAACAATCCTTCAAACATCTTAATAGCACTCATTACAACTTCTTTACTTTCTATATCAACTCCAGCAATTTTTAATTCATTAACTGGATAATCACTACCACCTGAACTTAGGAATTTAATATAGTTTTCAACTGCACCTTCTTCGTTATTAAGTATACTATTTGCTATATAACACGCTGAAGATAAACCAGTTGCATATTGATATACATAAAAATCGTTATAAAAATGTGGGATTCTTTCCCATTCATATTTTATTTCCTCATCACATATAACATCAGGACCAAAATACTTTTCTACTAACTCATAATATTTACTACATATTAAATCAGAAGTTAATATTGTTCCCTCACTATTTAATTTATGCATATCACGTTCAAATTCTGCAAACATTGTCTGTCTAAATATTGTTCCTTTAAATAATTCTAATAATTCATTTAACACATATAACTTTTCATTTTTATCATTACTTGTTTTAAGTAAATGATTATACATTAATAATTCATTTACAGTAGAGGCAACTTCTGCAACAAATATTTTATATGATGAATATATGTAATCGTTATTTTTACAAGATAAATATGTATGAACTGAATGCCCTAGTTCATGTGCTAAAGTAGATACATCATCTAAAGAACCTTCAAAGTTTAAAAGTACATATGGATTTGTATCATAAAATCCACTTGAATAAGCACCACTTCTCTTACCCTCATTATAATATACATCTATCCATCTTTCATCAAATGCCTTATTTATTATTTTAATATAATCTTCACCTAAAATACTTAATGAATCAAGTACAATATCTTTTGCATCTTCAAAACTATACTCTTTCTCTAAATTTTGAACTAATGGAGTATATATATCATATAAATGTAGTTCATCTAATCCGAGTGCTTGCTTTTTCATTTTATAATAATCATATAAAACATCTAAATTACTACTAACTGTATCAATTAAATTATCATATATTTTTATATCAACATTATCAGCATAAAGTGATGAGGCAATACTACTATTATAACCTCTAAGTTGAGATATTTCTCTTAAATATTCAACATTACCTCTAAATGTAGTTGCAATAGTATTTTTATAATCTGAATATACTTTATGCATAAGTTGAAAAGCATTTTTTCTAGTAGTTCTATTTTTACTCATCATATATTTACTATAGTTACTTTTAGTAAGTTCTTGAAACTCACCGTTACCATCTTCAAAACTTCCAAATTTAATATCTGAGTTTGTTAATGTTGAATATATTTCACTAGATGCATCTAAAGTTTTAGAAAATTTTGATATTACTTCTTCTATTTCTTTACTTAAATAGTGTTTTTTATATCTAAATAATTGTTCAAAATAAAACTTATATTTTTCTAAAGCCTTATTCTCATTACAAAATTCTAATATATGATTGTAATCTTCCTTCAATATAGTTGGTTCAAAAAAAGAAACAAGTGAAGAATATAAAGTAAGTAAGTTTTCCTGTTTTTGATACCTTTCTTGATTTTTAGTATCTAATGTATCTGAATCATAGTTAAGATGAGCATAGTAAAATAATTTATATAGTCTTCTTTCTAAAGATTCATTTTCTTCTAAAAATGATAATAAATCATCACTTGATTTTACTAAAACTTCTTTATATTTTGTTATATTATAAACTTCTTTACTTAATGCTTCAAACTCTTTATCCCAATCTTCTTCGGTTTTAAAAATTGGTGTTAAATCCCACTTACTACTATTATCAATCTCATTTCTTTTTTTTGCCATATTATCTCCTTTATCATAATTAGAGTTCTATTGCTAGAACTCCATTATTTTTATTATTTTTCTTCGTATTCTGCATCCTTAACTGATGAATCTTTTGCATCATCACTAGAAGTATTTTCTTGTCCTGCTTGATTTTGTTTAGCAGCCTCTTCATATACTTTAGTTGCAAAGGCCATTGCTTTTTCATTTAGTTTATCTTTTTTAGACTTAATATCATCTAAATCATCTTTAGATAAAGCCTCTCTTAAGTCTTTAATTAGATTTTCTGCTTCTTCTTTATCTTTAGAATCTATCTTACCATCTAAATCTTTAATTGCTTTTTCAGTTGCAAATATTGTTTGATCTGCTTCATTTCTAAGATCTGCTTCTTCTTTACGTTTTTGATCTGCTTCACGATTTGCTTCTGCTTCTTTTACCATTTTATCTATTTCATCATCAGTAAGATTAGTATTTGATGTAATTGTTATTGCTTGTTCTTTTCCAGTACCTAAATCTTTTGCTTTAACATTAACTATACCATTAGCATCTATATCAAAAGTAACTTCGATTTGTGGTATTCCACGAGGTGCTGGTGGAATATTTGTAAGTTGAAATCTTCCTAAAGTCTTATTATCGCTAGCCATTGTTCTCTCACCTTGTAAAACATGTATATCAACTGCTGGTTGATTATCTGCTGCTGTTGAGAACACTTGTGATTTACTTGTAGGTATTGTTGTATTACGTTCAATTAATACAGTCATAACATTACCCATAGTTTCAATTCCTAAAGAAAGTGGTGTTACATCTAGTAATACTATATCATTAACATCTCCAGTTAAAACTCCACCTTGTATAGCAGCACCCATTGCAACAACTTCATCAGGGTTAACTCCCTTACTTGGTTCTTTACCTAACTCTTTCTTAATTAATTCTTGTACCTTAGGAATACGAGTAGAACCACCTACTAATAATACTTTATCAATATCTTTAGAAGAAAGTTTAGCATCTTTTAATGCTTTTCTAACAGGTTCAAGTGTACTTTCTAATAAATCATCAATTAAACTTTCAAATTTAGATCTACTTAAAGAAGTCTCATAACTTATAGGTGAACCATCTTTTTGTGCTAAGAATGGTAATGAAATTTGAGTTGTAGTCATATTACTTAAGTCTTTTTTAGCCTTTTCAGCAGCATCTTTTAAACGTTGCATAGCCATTTTATCACTAGATAAATCGATACCATGTTCACTCTTAAATTCATTAACTAACCAATCTATAACTCTTTGATCAAAGTCATCTCCTCCTAAATGGTTATTACCACTAGTAGATTTAACTTCAAATACACCATCACCTATCTCAAGAATAGATACATCAAATGTACCACCACCTAAATCATAAACAAGAATTTGTTCAGTTTTATCTTGTTTATCAAGACCATATGCTAGTGCTGCTGCTGTTGGTTCATTTATAATTCTTTCAACTTCAAGTCCAGCAATCTTTCCAGCATCTTTTGTTGCCTGACGTTGTGAATCATTAAAATATGCTGGTACTGTAATAACTGCTCTAGTAACTTTTTCACCTAAGTAACTTTCCGCATCTGCCTTCAATTTTTGAAGGATCATCGCACTAATTTCTTGTGATGAATATTTTTTGCCATCAATATCAACTTTATAATCAGTTCCCATATGTCTTTTTATAGAACTAACTGTTTTTGGATTAGTTAAAGCACCACGCTTTGCAGTTCCACCTACTGTTATTTCTCCATCTTTTCCAAATGCTACTACTGATGGAGTAGTTCTTTCTCCTTCAGCATTGGCAATAACTTTTGATTCTCCACCTTCAAATATACTTACACAACTATTAGTTGTACCTAAATCTATACCTATTATTTTACTCATAATTTAATCAATCCTTTCTTTTATTCACTAACCTTAACCATCGCTGGTCTAATTACTCTGTCCTTTAACAAGTACCCTTTTTGTAATACCTCTAAAACCATTCCAGGCTCAACACCATCTTTATGTTCTAGCATAAGCCCTTGATGATATACTGGATCAAAAGGTTTATTACTACCATCTATTGGTATAACTTCAAACTTTTCTAATACAGAATTCAAATGACAATATATCATTTTTACCCCTTCAGAATATTTAAGTGTTGCCTCATCCTTACATTCATTAAAAGCATTTATCGCACGTTCAAAATTATCCATTATTGGTAATATTTCCTTAACTATATCTTCATTACTATATTTTAAGATTTTAGCAGTTTCTTCATCTTTTCTTTTCTTAAAATTTAATACTTCTGCTTTTTCTCTTAAAACATCTTCTTTCAAACTTTTTATTTCATTTTCCTTTTCAGTAATAATACCCTCTAATTCTTTTATTCTTTTATCAGAGTGTTTATCTTTCTTCTTTTTATCTTGCTTTTCTTCATCATCTTTTATTATTTCTTCATTATTTTCCATATCTTCCTCCTCAAGAACATTAATCCTCATTTATATTTTGGATAATATAATCAAGCATTGCAACCGCTCTATCATACTCCATCCTTTTAGGTCCTATTAACGCTATAGTTCCTTCTTCACCATTTACATTGTATTTTGTTTTTATTACAGTAACATCATCATCAATATTATTCTCATGACCAATATAAATATTAATTCCATTACTATCCTCTTTTATGGATTCAACTATGTCTTTATCTTCAAATTTATCCATAATCTTTCTTATTTTATCAACTGAATCAAATTCAGGTTGTTTAAGAAATTTATTTTTACCAACAAAATACATATTACTTTTATTAGCAAAATCATTGAAAACATTATAAAATACATTAAATATTTCTTCCTGTTGTTTAATTTTTTCACCAATTATCGGTTTAATGTCATATTCTAATCTCTGACTAACCTCATCAATTAATGTTCCATAAAGCATCTTATTAATAATCTCAGTCACTTGCTTAATCTCATTTAGTGATATATTTTCCTCTATAACTATATTTTTATGTTCTACATGACCTTTATCAGTTATAACAATTGCAACTATTTTATTCTGTTCAATTGGAAGTATTTCAACTCTCTCTAGTCTACTTATACTAGCAGAAGGGCCAAGTACAACAGATGTATAATTTGTCATCTCAGATATTATTTCTAGGCTTTTGCCAATCGCATCAGTAATCTGCAATGACTTATTATGAAATATTTGTTGAAGTTTAAGCATGTCTTCACCAGTCATATCTTTAGGTTGCATTAGATTATCAACGTAATATCTATAACCGACCTCAGATGGTATTCTACCTGATGATATGTGTTCTTTCTCAAGATAACCCATAGCCTCTAACTCTGCCATTTCACTTCTTACTGTAGCAGAAGATACATCAAGTGAATCACATATTGATTTAGAACCAACTGGATGAACAGTCTTAATATATTCCTCAACAATTATCTTTAAAATTTCTTTTTGTCTAGAAGTTATTATTACCACCTCCAGCACTTATTATACGCAAGTGCTAATATAAATATACCACCACATCTAGCACTTGTCAATAACAATTGCTAAAAATTATAAATAATAAAAAACTGATATATACTTTTGTACAAAAATATCAGTTTTTATACACATTTTATACAAAATATATTAATAAATAGTTTTCTTATATTTAACCAATACTTTATTATATTTAGTATTAAAAAAACCAGCGATTTGCTGATTAAAATGGTCTAGGTGGATATGGATATGGTGGATACATTGGTGGATATGGGTATGGTCTAGGTGGATATGGTCTATAAAAATATGGTGTTAATACTGCTCCTGTTATACCACCAAGTAAAAATGGTGCTGCGAACCCTCCTCCTATAAGTCTTTCGTTATTTGATTGCATTGGCCTATTATACACTCTATACTGCATATTAGGCATTTGATAATTTCTATACATGATATATATGTCCTCCTCAACATATATTATGTTATAATTAATTTATTGACTGGTCATAAGTAACGATTATTAAAGGAAAGTGGTTATATGTCAAATAAATGTAATATATGTCCAAGAAAATGTATGATAGATAGAACGAAAAATAAGGGTTTTTGTGGTGAAACATACGATTTAGTTGTCGCAAGAGCATCTCTTCATATGTGGGAAGAACCATGTATATCTGGTAATAATGGAAGTGGAACAGTTTTTTTCTCTGGATGTAATTTAAAATGTGTGTATTGTCAAAATTACAATATAAGCACTAAAAATGATGGAAAACAAATAACTATAGAAAGACTTTCAGAAATATTTCTAGAACTACAAGAAAAACAAGCATTAAATATAAACTTAGTAACGCCAACTCATTATGTATCTCAAATAATAGAAGCATTAAAACTCGCAAAAAATAAGGGTTTAACTATTCCAATTATATATAATAGTAGTGGTTATGAAAGTGTAGATACCTTAAAAAAATTAGAAGGGTTAATAGACATATACCTACCAGATTTTAAGTACTATGATGATATATATAGTATTAAGTATTCAAATGCTCCAAATTATTTTAATATCGCATCCAATGCTTTATCAGAAATGGTAAGACAAGTTGGAAATCCAAAATTTGATAAAAACAATATAATAAAAAAGGGAGTAATAGTAAGACATCTATTACTACCTGGATTAATTAATGATTCAAAGAAAATACTAAAATATTTATATGAAACATATAAAGATAATATTTATATAAGTATTATGAATCAATATACCCCACTTCCACATGTAAAAAAATATAAAGAATTAGATAGAAAAATAACTGATAAAGAATACGATGAACTAATAAATTACGCAATTGATTTAGGTATAACTAATGGATTCATACAAGAAGGAGAAACTTGTAAGGAAAGTTTTATACCTGATTTTAATAATGAAGGAGTATAACTATTTAAATAAGTTTTCAAATTTTCTAGGAGGTTTTGATTTAAATATCATAACCTCTTTTGTTTGAGGATGTAAAAGTTTTAAAGTTGTCGCATGAAGTCCCAATCTATTTAAAGGATTAGTTTTAGAATTATATTTTTTATCCCCAGCTATAGGATGTCCCAATTCTTTCATGTGTACTCTTATTTGGTTTTTTCTTCCTGTTTCAATAACTACATTTAAAAGAGAATATTTATTTGATTCCTTTAAGACTCTATAATGGGTTATTGCTAATTTTCCTTTAGATTTATCATTAACTGAATACACTAAATTAGTAGTGTTCTCAGTTAAATAGGATTTAATCGTACCCTCTTTTTTATCTAACAGGCCTTCTACTACCGCAGTATACTCTTTCAATAATACATTTTTATCCCAATTATTTTGTAATAGTTGCTGAACCCTTTGATTCTTAGCAAACATCAATACACCAGATGTATCTTTATCAAGTCTATGAACTATAAATACCTTAGATTTTTTAAAACTACTATTTAAATATTCTCTTACCATATGATAAGCAGTTTTTTCCTTTTCATGATTACTAGCAATAGTTAAAAGCCCAGATTCTTTATTTATAACTATTAAGCAACTGTCCTCATATAATATATCTAATCCGTTATCTCTCCTATCTACATTATAATTAATTGAAATTATATTATTTTTATATATTTTATAATCATGTTTAGTTATTATCTTATTATTAACTAATATTTGACCATTTTTTAACAAAGATTTTATATTATTCTTTGACTTACCATATAAATTGTCTATCAAATATTTTAATAAACAACAATCATATTTAACAACTATACTTTCCATAATTCTTTTCTCCCATACTATCTTATTATAACATAAGTATACTTTTTTTTATAATTAGTTTATAATTATTACGAGGTACTTAACTATGCATGAAATAGAAGAAAATGTAGTAAACAAAATTGTAATTAATAAATCTACTTTTATCACTCACCTATTTAAAATAAAAGATGAAGAAGAAATAAAAATAATAATAGATAATTTAAAAAAAGAGTACAAAGATGCGACTCATTATTGTTATGCTTATATTACTAATAATTCAAGAAAATCATCTGATGATGGTGAACCTGGTGGAACTGCTGGAATTCCAATGCTTGATTGTTTAATAAAGAAAAATATTACAAACGTATTATGTGTTGTAATAAGATATTTTGGAGGTATTAAACTAGGTGCTGGAGGTTTAGTAAGAGCATACTCAAAATCAGTTAAAGACGCTTTAGAAAACGTAAAATTACTGAAATTAATACCATCATTAAAAATTGAAATTATATTTAGTTATGACAAATCTAAATTAATAGATAATCTATTAAAAGATGTTTGTATTATAGATAAAAGTTTTAACGAAGATATTAAATATACAATAAATATAGAGTGTTCCAATAAAGAAATTATAGATAAATTAAAGAATATTTGTAAAACTATGTCTATTATAAACACTAGTGTAATAACAAAATAATCTAGAGAAACATTATAATATACAACTATATTTGTTTTAAAAGATTATAGTTAATATTTAAAATAACCTATCTTAATTTAAAAATATATATAATGATTTCACATACTTTAAATGATATAAATAGAAAAATAAGAGAAAAAACTTTTCCTCTTATTTATTTTGTTCTATCCATGATTTAAGTTCATCTAAAGATTGAAACCCTACTCTTTTATCTATTTGTTCTTTATTTTTATAAAGAATTAATGTTGGTATACTCATTATTCCATAACTTCTTGATTCTTCTTCATGTTCATCTGTATTAACCTTAATTACCTTAATACTACTGTCCTCTTTTTCTAGAGTCTCTAATACTGGTCCAAGCATCATACATGGACCACACCATTCTGCAAAAAAATCTACTATAGTTAACTCATCTGTTAATACATCTAATACCTTTTCATTACCTAAATATCTCATTTTATCTCTCCTTATATTTATCTAAAACCGATATACTCATATCTATTTTATCCTTTTCTATTAATTTTTCTAAAGTATCTATATCTACTAACTTATACTTAAATAGTATATCCAATGTTTCTTCATTTAAACCTGTATTACTATCCTTATCATCATAAGACTCAGTGATTGAATATATTTCATCAACTGCATTTAAGGTGTTATCTATTACTCTATTAAGAACTGGAGTCTTATGTAATATAAACATTCCTATACTTGAATCTTTTAAATTTATAGATGTAAAAGTTGGTTGATTTAAACAAAACAAAACTATAAACGCTATTATATAATACTCTATAATACCCACTAAAGCACCTAATATTTTAGATGGAACTCCAAGTATTACAGTAAATTTGAGAAGTTTTTCAAATAATTTAGTTACAAACAAGATTATTTTAAATATAATCCAAAATACTATAACTAATATTATAAATGCTATTACTTCATATAATAATATATTCAATATTGTAATACCTGTAAATAAGCCACCAAACGAAAAAAATGGGAAGTTTAAGCATAAAAACGTTGCAATCTCATTTTTTAATAAAAATGCTAATATCAAAACCAAAAGAAATCCTATAAAAGAAACTGTTTGATTAAAGAATCCCTTTTTTAGTCCAACTATACCACCCATTAATATAAACAAGACTACAATTATATCAACAAGATTCATCTCTTCCTCCTAACTTATCCTACTATTATTATATTATATTTTTTAAAAAAAATAAAGATTATATGATAAAATGGTATTGGACGTGATATTTATGAATATAGTTTTTAAAGTTAGTGATAATGTTAAAGAGAAAATGATAGATTTTTATAAAGATAAAATTAGACCTAAAACTCCTCCTTATGCAATATTTCAAGCAATGGACGCTGATACAATTATTACACTTTATGAATCTGGTAAAGTTATGTTTCAAGGAGTTAGCGCTGATATAGACGCTTCCCTTTGGCGTGATATGGAATACCACTTAAATAAAAAAGTAATAGACATAACACCTAAAGATAAAAAAGAAAAAGCAGAAAAAAAAGAAAAAATTAACTCCACTAAATATTTTAATCAAAATACTCTTGGATCAGATGAAGTTGGCACAGGAGACTATTTTGGTCCAATAGTAGTTACCGCTTGTTTTGTAGAAAAAAAAGATATATCATTTTTACAAGAATTGAATGTTGGAGACTCTAAAAAAATAGATGATAACACAATTAAAAAACTAGCTCCAAAACTTATGGAAAGAATAAAATATGAAAGTATTGTATTAGATAATACATCATATAATAAATATTACAAAGATAACTTTAACATGAATAAAATAAAATCAATACTACATAACAAAGTATTATATAAATTACTAAACTCAAATAATTTTAATGTTGATTCAATAGTAATAGACCAATTTGTAAATAAAAATAAATATTATGAATATATTAGTGACACTCCATATATAGTTAAAAATATAACATTCTTAACTAAAGCAGAAGATCAAGTGCCATCAGTAGCATGTGCATCTATTATAAGTAGATATTTTTTCTTAAAAGAAATGGCTAAAATAAGTAAAGAATTAGCCTGTGAAATACCAAAAGGTGCTGGTAGTATAGTTGATGACTTCGCAAAAGAATTAGTTAATAAACATGGTAAAGAAATACTAACAAAATATGCAAAACTAAATTTTAAGAATACAGAGAAAATATTGTAAAAAACCAACTTTTATAGTTGGTTTTAATGCTACCTAACAACTTAATAATTATATTCCTTATTTCCTATATCATTTTTTATTCTTACATCATTATTTGATATTAGATTTAGATGCTACTATTACTGGGCGAACACCGAGACTGCTGCTGTTAC